>CAMAMO010000020.1 GCA_945836915.1 uncultured Mediterranea sp. | reverse complement strand
TATTAGCATTCAAGTCCCTCATTTTGCAAGGGGGGGGGGAAGGGTCATTCTATTATTTGCACCCTCTACCGCCCTACAAAAGGGCTTAGGGTCTCCCACTCGGCACCCAAGTCTCCTCCCTTAAAGGGGGGCTGGGAGGGTCTCCTTTTTAAGGGGGGCTGTGAGGCCTTTTGGATTAAAATTTAAACAAATCCTTCATCCCCAGCAACCCTTGATGCTTGGCGGTGAACTCGGCGGCCAGAACGGCTCCTAAGGCGAAGCCGCTGCGGTTCTTGGCGTCGTGGGTGATGGTGATGCTGTCGGCCTCTGACTCGTAGCGGATGGTGTGAATACCTGGCACCTCACCCTCGCGGATGCTGCTTACGGGCAGTTCGTTGGGCTGGCAGGCGGTAGTGCCGCTGACGGTGCCGTCGGGGGCGGTCAGCGTGCCCTTCACCCATTGCGTCTTGCGGTCGAGCTGAGCCAGAATGCCTTCGGCCAAGGTAATGGCCGTGCCGCTGGGGGCATCGAGCTTGTGGATGTGGTGGGTCTCGCTCATCGTCACATCGTAATCAGGGAACTGGTTCATAATCTGAGCCAAGTAGCTGTTGACGGCTGAGAAGATGGCCACACCCAGGCTGAAGTTGCTCGACCAGAAGAGGGTGGCGCCCTGCTCACTGCAAAGCGTAGCCAGCTCCTCGCGATGAGCCTCGAACCAACCCGTGCTGCCCGAAACCGTCTTCACGCCAGCTTTGATGGCCTTCATGCAGTTGCCGTAGGCGGCAGCGGGGCAGGTAAACTCGATGGCCACATCCGCTGAGCGGAAGGCCTCACTCTCAAAATCCTCCTGGTTGTCAGCATCGATGCGACAAACCACCTCATGACCGCGGCGAAGGGCGATTTTTTCAATCTCATGGCCCATCTTGCCATATCCAATAAGTGCTATTTTCATCTTTCTTATAAATATATTCCTAATTAATTGGTCGCAAAGATAAGATTTTTCCTACATTTGCACATCAAATTAACGTCATCTTAACGTGGAAGAGCTGCTACATTACGTGTGGAAACACAAAATTCACCCTCTTAGCCCCTTGGTTACCACTGATGGGCGACCGGTAGAGGTGATTGATGCGGGATTGCATAATCCGCATGCCGGACCCGATTTCTTCAATGCCAAGCTGCGCATTGGCGATACGCTCTGGGTGGGCAATGTGGAGATTCACCACCTGGCATCCGACTGGCTTCGGCATGGTCACGACCGCGACGAGGCCTACAACAACGTCATCCTCCACGTGGTGAGTCAGGCCGATACCGAGGTGCGCTGCGCCAATGGCCGACAGGTGCCTCAGATGGAGCTCCCCGTGCCGGGTCAGGTTAAGGAGCGGTATGAGGAGTTGCTCCATGCCGACCGCTTTCCGCCCTGCTACCGCGTTGTGCCTCGCCTCTCTACCCTCTCCGTCCACAGCTGGCTCTCGGCCCTGCAGGTGGAGCGGTTGGAGCAGAAAACGGCGGCCATCAACCAGCGGCTCGTGGCCACGGGCAACCATTGGGAGGATGTCTTCTTCATCACCCTGGCGCGCAACTTCGGCTTCGGCGTGAATGGCGACGCCTTTGAGTGGTGGGCCATGCACCTCCCCTTCCGGGCGGTGGATAAGCATCGCGACAACCTCTTCCAGGTAGAGGCGCTCTTCCTCGGCACAGCCGGATTGCTGAGCGCTCCGCTCTCCCACCCTGACGCCTACTACGAGCAGCTGCAACGCGAGTTTGCCTACCTGCGCCATAAGTTCGAATTGGGCGACGACCTCCCTATCCCACCCTGGCGACTGCTGCGGCTGAGGCCGGGCAACTTTCCCCATCTGCGGCTGGCCCAGTTGGCCTCGCTCTACCACGAGCAGCAGGCCCTCTTCTCGCGCGCCATGGAGTGCCAGGAGATGAAGCAACTCTACGAACTCTTCCAGGTACACCCTTCGCCTTATTGGGAGGAACATTACCACTTCGCCACCACCTCGCCAAGAGTGAATAAGCAGCTGAGTCGGAGCAGTCTGAACCTGATTATCATCAATACGGTGGTGCCCTTCCTCTACGCTTACGGTCAGCATAAGGGCAAGGAGGAGCTGTGCGAGCGGGCCTTCAGCCTGCTGGAGCAGCTGAAGCCAGAGACCAACTACGTGACCCGCATGTGGCAAGCTGCTGGCTTGAAATCGCAACATGCCGCCGATTCGCAAGCGCTGGTGCAGTTGCAGTTGGCATATTGTGATAAAAAAGAGTGTCTGCGCTGTCGTTTTGGCTACGAATACCTGAAGTAGCGTTAACGGGCGGGTACTTTTTCGAAAAACATGTTATAAAACATACTTTTTTTCTTGGAAAATTTGCAGGTAATCCGAAAAGCCGTACCTTTGCAACGTGTTTTTCATAGTATTAGATTTAAGGTTAACAAAGGTTGGAGTACAGCGGTACTCCTTTTTTTTTACCCATAGGCGAGGGTAGGGCGGCCTTAGTCGTTGGCGTTAAGCCATTCGCCCAGTACGCGGCAGTAGTGCTCGTTGTCCTCTACGAAGGGCATGTGGCGACAGCCGGCAAAGAGCTCCCACTTGGAATGGGGAATGCCGTCAAACATCGTCTTGGCCACAATCGGGGTACAGAGGTCCTCGGTGCCGCTCATCACCAAGCAAGGCACTTGGATTTCGCCCAATCGGTCAATGTACTCGTAGCCTCGCAGCGAGCCGGTAGGGTTGTACTCATTGGGTCCCCATCCGTAGAGATAGGCCTCTGCACCCGCCTTTTTGGGGCGACGCAGGCATTCAGGGCTCTCTTCGGTCACCGCTCCGGCACAGTGCAGCAACATGAAGTGCTCGTTGGCCTTCAGGTAGTCGGGGTCAGAGAAGTTACCCGTAGCCTCAGCGCGTGCAATAGCCTCCTGCTCCTCCTTGGGCATGTAGCTAATCATGCGGTGCTGTTCGCTGGCCCAGAGGCGGTTACTGGGCAGTGTGCTCGACAAGATGGCAGAGCGGATGCCTTCGGGCTTCTGGTCGATGAGGTAAGAGATAGCCAGCATGCCTCCCCATGACTGCCCTAAGATGTGGCACTCTTTCAGCCCCAGGTGTTCGCGCAAGGCCTTCAGCTCATTGGTCCAAGTTTCGAGCGTGAAGAGTTCGGGGTGACCCTCTACGAACGACTGTCCGCAGCCAATCTGATCGTAGCTGATGAGCGCATGTCCCGTAGCCTCGGCCACGCGGTCAAGCACCTCGAAATAGTTATGTGTACTGCCCGGTCCTCCATGCATTAGGATGAGCGGTTTCTTCCCCTCGCTGCATTCGCCAGCGATGCGATAATAGGTCTGATAGCCCATAAAGGGCATAAATCCTTCGGTAATTTTCATGGCCGTAATCTTTTCAAATGATAAATTGCCGTAAAAGTAGTGACTTTATCCGACATGAGCAAGGCTAATGCATGTTATTTGCATAAATATAGCGAAAATCGTATGGCGTCAGATAACTTTTACGAACATGTAATCGCATGTTGAGAGAAAATGTCTATATTTGCATAGAAATTAGATGCTATTATGACATCAAAACGCAATATAGAGACTATGATGAAGATTAAACGAATGATACGTGAGGGATTCATTCCTCAACAGCAGGAGGGTAGTGCAGGGCGACAGCTGTGCTTGAACTGTGGAGCTGAGTTTGAGGGAACCTATTGCCCTTGTTGCGGTCAGCGGGCTACGGTGAAGCGCATCACCATGCGGCGAGCCCTCCGCAGTTTCATGACGCAGGTGGTTGGCTTGCAGGCCAATCTGCCCCGAACGCTCATCGACCTGCTCTACCGCCCAGGTTATCTGGCCGCCGATTACCTCAACGGCAAGCGTCGTCACTACGCCAATCCATTCAGCACCATCTTACTGCTGGCCACCATCTTCGTCTTGCTCAATCAATACTTGATGCAAACCGACCTGATTGTGGCAACCACCAACATAAGCAACGAAGTCTCCAATCACCTCTACGAGCGCATGGGCGTAAGCCAAGCCGAGAGCGACCTCTCCTCGCAGATGACCATCGCTATGCTCGATAAGATCTATGCCAACTTCGGTTTCTTCAATCTGCTGATGGTGCCCATCCTCACGTTGCCCTTCTGGCTTATCTTCCGCAAGCAGGGAGCTTACAGCCAAAGCCCTATGAACCTGGCCGAAGCCACTACCGTGATGGCCTATACCGGCTGTCAGAATCAGATAGTCAACATCTTAGGTCTTCCCTTCATCACAACCCATAATATCGGTACCGTCACCACCATCGAGTATTTCCTGGTGATTCCGCTGTTCCTACTCACCCTTTGGCAACTCTTCGGCCTCAGCCTTGGCCGTTTCATCTGGCGCATGTGCCTTTTTGCGGTTGTCTGCTTCGTGCTGCTAATACTCACCATCATCATGGTCAGCCTCATTCCTTACCAGCAGATAGGGTAGGAGGGGAGCAACCTTTTTACCCTTATCTCAGCTCAATGTGATTCTTAGGCGGTGCGATGGTGGGGTTTCCGCGGCCCTCACGGCCATAGTTGGCGTCTCGTAAGAGCTTATGAATCAGCGGGCCGATGTCAATCTGTAGGTGGAGCTTACTGTTGATGTTGTAATAAGGAGCCACGATAGGAAGCGTCTCCCAGCGGCCAGTTACCGCATCAAAGCTTCGTCTGACGCCACCCTCTATGCCAAAGCGCGGAGCGATTTGCCAATCCAGCGTACCGCCCCATTGTCGGCCATAAAGGTTATAGGGATTGCCTGTATCGTAGCTACCAAAGAGGTTCAAGGAGAGTCTATCATTCAGTCGGTAATGCATCTGTCCGTTGAGCTGCAGCACGTGGCGGTGGAAGAAGGCCATATTAAGCTGCGTGGTTATCACGGCGGCCTCCAGCCGCAATCGGTCATTGAATGTGTGGCTCCATAGGGCTGAAGCCTCGTTGATGCGGCCGATGCCAGGCAGCGTATTTTGCTCCCCTTGCAGCCAAATCTGCCCCAACCGATAGCGATAAACGGCTCCCGATGTGGTGAAATCTCCTTTGTAAAGCGGAGAAGGGTTTACCGGATAGGGTAGGTAGGGTTGATTGTTGGGCAGTAGTCGCTGAATAGGTAGGGTAAGACTATCCTTCCCGGTTGGCCCATGGCGAAGAGTCTCTATCTCTGATATCTGAGGGAGTAAGGGAGTAAGAGCCTTTCCATTTGTTATCTCTACAGGACGTTGTAAAAGCAATGAGTCACTCTTAACCTCCTGAGCATGAACCTTATCAGAGATAAATAGGGTAAGCATCAGCAGAGAGAACAGCCTTAAGAGGAAGTTCATAGAGTGCATTACGTAGTAGCTATGAAGGTAGGATGGTGTCTGATGATTGGCTTGACCGAAAGGATATTTCATATCGCATCTGTTTTTAATATCTGCTTGCAAAGATAAAACATACTGAGCGGAATGCCAAAAGAAGGCCAGTTTTATTCTTCAGTCATTTCCTTAGCATCCCCTTAGCATTCCCTTAGTTTCTCTTAGCAATCTAAGAGGATGGTAAGAGGATGCTAAGGGAAACGTAACAGAAAAGCGGTGCAATCATCTCACGCTGAAGTGGAAAATATAAAAATAGTAAAAAGTGTCAGTCTGTCAGTTTTGGCCAAAAATGGCTTTTAATTAATTGAAATACAGAGCAGTAGAGGACTGATAGTACGGCTGACAGTTTGGGCGAGACTGTCAGCCATACTGTCAATCACTTATTTCATTGTAATACAAGCGTTTACAACGTAAAAACGCCGAAAACTGACAGACTGACAGAAAAACACGCATTCATTTGAAAAACATTTTTGTGGTTCGCAGCGTTATCCAGGTATAATCACTAAAGAAAAGGAGGTTATCGTATGACAAAGAGAACAGAAGTTTACCGTTGTTCCGTTTGTGGGGCAGTGGTTGAGGTATTGAGTGGTGGCGGAGGCACATTACACTGCTGCGGCCAGCCGATGGAGCGTTTGGAAGAGCACGTCAAGGAGGCTGGTGTAGAGAAGCATCTACCTGTGGTAGAGCAGGTTGTAGGCGGTTATCAGGTGAAGGTAGGCCAGGTGCTACATCCCATGCAGGCTGAGCACCACATCGAGTGGATTGAGCTGTTAACACCCTGCGGCGTTCAACATCAGCAGTTGCACGCCACCGGAAAACCCGAGGCCATCTTCCTCACTACAGAATCCCCCATAGCCGCCCGTGCCTACTGTAACCTGCACGGCCTGTGGAGAAGCGATTTGTAACACGTACCAAAGAACCAAAAGAAAACGCTAATTGCAAAATTGAATGGAGCAATTAGCGTTTTTTTTATTGATTACTGTTCGCCAATGCCCAGCGCACAGTCCCCCATCCTCCGTCGTAGCTCCGTCGCTCCTTCGCTTTTGCTTCGACCGTTCTCCGATTAGAAGGCCTTCTGAACGAACAATCGACGAGAAACGGGCGAACAACCGACGGCGAATGGACTCAGCAACCGATAACTCAATTACAAGGCCGATGTACAAGGCCCTTAACCAACAGACGGAGGAGGGAAAAGAGGGCCCCAAAAAGGGGGAATGGGTTAAGCGAGATGAAATCAAAACCTTCATAATCATTTGTTGAAACAGCCTCTAATCAAGCTGAATCGCCACAAAAATCGCCATTTTATAACCTTCCACAATGCTTTGCCACCTTTTTGTAGCCAAAATGCCTTAAGCTATCGAATAATTTGGAGGAAAAATGTGGTTATTTCCGAATAAATATGTAATTTCGCACCAATCTTAATCCTAATTCATTATGAAGTATCAACTTGCTATTATCGGTGGTGGCCCTGCTGGCTACACCGCCGCTGAAACAGCTGGCAAAGCTGGCTTATCTGTTGTGTTGTTTGAGAAGAAGAGCTTGGGGGGTGTCTGTCTCAACGAGGGGTGTATCCCTACCAAGACGCTGCTCTACTCGGCCAAGACCTATGACCATGCCCGCCATGCCCAGAAATATGCGGTGACGGTGAGCGAAGCCTCGTTCGACCTGCCCAAAATCATTGCCCGCAAACAGAAGGTGGTGCGCAAACTGGTACTCGGCATCAAGGGTAAACTGACTCAAGCCGGTGTGACCATCGTGCAGGGCGAGGCTCAGATTGTAGATGCCCATCACATCAGCTGCGGTGAGGAGAGCTACGAATGCGACAACCTGCTGCTCTGCACGGGCTCAGAGACCTTCATTCCGCCCATTCCGGGTTTGGAAAAGGTAAACTACTGGACTCATCGCGATGCCTTAGAGAGCAAGGAGCTGCCCAAGAGCTTAGCTATCGTGGGCGGTGGCGTCATCGGCATGGAGTTTGCCTCTTTCTTCAACAGCCTCGGCGTGGAGGTGACGGTTATCGAGATGCTGCCTGAGATTTTAGGTGGCGGTATGGATGTAGAGATGGCCGGCTTGCTGCGCGCTGAATATGCCAAACGGGGCATCCGCTTCATGCTCAGCACCAAGGTGACCGCTATCGACGAGGGCATCACCATCCACTACGAAACGGCCGAAGGGGCTGGCGAGGTGGTGGCCGAGAAGCTGCTGATGAGCGTTGGCCGCCGTCCGGTGATGAAGGGCTACGGTTTGGAGAATCTCGATATGGAGCGTAACGCCCGTGGCGGCATCGTGGTAGATGCTCAGATGCGCACCTCGCTGCCGGGTGTCTATGTTTGCGGAGACCTGACTGGCTTCTCGCTGCTGGCTCATACCGCCGTTCGCGAGGCTGAGGTGGCTGTACACACCATCCTGGGCAAGGAGGATGCGATGAGCTACCGCGCCATTCCCGGTGTGGTCTATACCAATCCGGAGATTGCCGGCGTAGGCGAAACGGAGGAATCGCTGCAGAAGAAAGGCATCAACTACCGTGCCGTGAAGCTGCCCATGGCTTACAGCGGTCGCTTCGTAGCCGAAAACGAAGGGGTGAACGGCATCTGCAAGCTGCTCATCGCTGAGGATGACACCATCCTGGGTGCACACGTCTTTGGCACACCGGCTTCAGAGATTATCGCCATTGCCGGCATGGCTATCGAGCTACGACTCACCACCGAGCAGTGGAAACGCATCGTCATTCCTCACCCCACCGTGGGCGAGATTTTCCGCGAAGCGCTCTGATTACACCTAATTAAATAGACAGAAAAAGATATGAAACGATTTTTAGCGACCCCTCTGCTTACCCTGCTGTTTGGCGCTCTGCCGATAGTCATTAGTGCACAGCAACTGGAAACCTCTGAGGTGCTCCAGGCGTCAGAAGAACCTGATAGCCTCATCGTGCACCATTTTGACTCATTAGTGAGCCAGCATCTCCCTAAGGGGGGCAACGTGGCCATCTATGCCTACGACCTCAGCAGCCGGAAACCGCTCTACAGCTACCAAGCCGATAAACTGGGTCGTCCGGCCAGCAACATGAAGTTGCTCACCACCATCACCGCCCTGGCTCAAGAGGCTTCTGACGAGCCCTTCCAGACGGAAGTGTGGGCCGAGGGGTCGCTATCGCTTCATCAAGATACGCTCTACGGCAACCTCTACGTCATCGGAGGCATGGATCCAGAGTTCGATGATACCGCTCTCGACTCGCTGGTAGATCAGGTGGCTCGTCAGCCCTTCACCACCCTCTGTGGCAACCTCTACGGTGACCTCTCGCTGCGCGACTCCATTCCCTACGGTGATGGTTGGTGCTGGGACGATACCCCTTTCAACTACCAACCTTGGCTCTCGCCGCTGCTGCTCAACAAAGGGGTGGTCAAGGTAACGGTGAAGCCCGCCAAGGAGAAAGGGGCACCTGCCGAGGTGAGTGTAACCCCCGCATCCAGCTACTACACTATCGAGAACCTCAGCCAGAGCCGCACCCCCTCAGCTGGCAAGCTGCGCATCGACCGCGATTGGATGGAGCAGCGCAATCACATCACCATCCGGGGCAACGTGGAGAGAGCGCAAAGCCGCGAACTGACGGTTCACCGCTCACAAGACCACTTTATGCACACCTTCGCTGAGCGTTTGCAGGCTCGTGGTATCAAGGTAATCAGCCCCACAGCAGAGGGGCGAAGTGAAAATGGAAACCCCAGTGAGACTGTAAGCCCCTGTTACCAATGGGGTGAACTCTTCAGCGAGGCAGACAGCCTGCGTGAAGAGAGCGCTACACGCCGCTGCATCGCACGCCATGAAACACCCATGCAGACCGTTGTGGATCGGATTATGAAGGAGAGCGACAACCTCAATACCGAGGCTGTCTTGACCCGACTGGGCCATCAAACCACCCATCGACGCCATATCCACTCCGAAGATGGACTAAATGCGGTCAGAAAGCAGATTGAAGCCATGGGCCTCAACCCCGACGATTACAATTTGGCCGACGGTTGCGGTCTATCCAACTACAACTATATCTCGCCGCAGCTATTGGTTGCCTTTCTGCACTACGCTTTCCACCGCACCGACCTCTTCCAGAAGCTCTACAAAGCCCTCCCTGTAGCCGGTGTAGATGGCACGCTAGAGAATCGCATGATGAAGGGTTCGCCAGCCTACAAAAATGTCCATGCCAAGACGGGCACCATCTCAGGCATCAGCAGCCTCTCCGGCTACCTGCAAGGTCGCTCCGGTCATTGGATTGCCTTCTCCATCATGAACCAAAACCAGCTGAGTGGCCGTAAAGCCCGCAAAATGCAAGACATCCTTTGCGAAGATATGGTGAATTGGTTCTAAAAACGGATTACTTCCCTTTGAGGATACGCTTGATGTCGTTCAGCTTGTTCAGCGCCTCAAGAGGGGTGAGGTTGTTGACATCAAGATTGAGCAGTTCATCTCGTATTTGACAGAGAATGGGGTCGTCGAGCTGGAAGAAGCTGAGCTGCATACCGCCTGTGCTGGCGCTGCCTTCGGTAATCTTCTTGCCTGACAAGCTACCCGTCTGACGGTTCTCCGTCTCTAACTGCTTCAAGATTTCATTGGCCCGTTTGACGATGCTCTTCGGCATACCGGCCAGTTTGGCTACGTGGATACCGAACGAGTGCTCGCTGCCTCCACGCTCCAGTTTACGCATAAAAATCACCTTACCATCCAGCTCCTTGACCGCTACGTTGTAATTCTTGATGCGCTTGAAGTGCTTCTCCATCTCGTTCAACTCGTGGTAGTGGGTGGCAAAGAGGGTACGTGCACGGGCTTTGGGGTGTTCGTGGATATACTCCACAATGGCCCAAGCGATTGAAATACCGTCGTAGGTCGATGTACCTCGGCCTAACTCGTCGAAGAGCACTAAGCTGCGTGGCGAGAGGTTATTCAGAATATCGGCCGCCTCGTTCATCTCGACCATGAAGGTGGATTCGCCCACCGAGATGTTATCGCTGGCTCCTACACGAGTAAAGATTTTATCCACCATACCGATGTGGGCACTCTCAGCCGGCACAAAGCAGCCTATCTGAGCCATCAAGGTAATCAGGGCCGTCTGTCGCAACAGGGCCGATTTACCTGCCATATTGGGTCCGGTAATGATGATAATCTGTTGGCTCTCGGTATCGAGCATCACGTTGTTGGCAATGTAGTGTTCACCCACCGGCAGCTGCTTCTCAATCACCGGATGGCGCCCCTGCTGGATATCGAGCACTGTATCCTCGCTCAACACGGGGCGGATGTAGTGGTTCTCACTGGCCACCAGGGCAAACGATAGCTGACAGTCCAGCTGAGCCACCAGACTGGCATCAACCTGAATAGCGGGTATAAACTCGGTCAGACTCTGCACCAAGTCGTTGTATATCTTCGTCTCTAAGGCCAAAATCTTATCCTCCGCACCGAGGATTTTCTCCTCATACTCCTTCAGCTCCTGCGTGATGTATCGCTCCGCATTGACCAGCGTCTGCTTGCGAATCCACTCTTGAGGCACCTTCTCTTTATGCACATTGCGCACCTCAATGTAGTAACCGAAGACATTGTTGTAACCAATCTTCAAACTGGGAATGCCTGTCAGTTCACTCTCGCGCTGCTGCACCTGGATCAGGTAATCCTTACCGCTGTAGGCAATGCGCCGCAGTTCGTCGAGCTCCTCGTTGACCCCTTCGTTGATGACACCACCCTTGGCTACCTGAAGCGGAGGGTCATCGCACACCTCATGGCCAATCCTTGCACGGATAGAACGGCAGACGTTGAGCTGCTCACCGATATGATTCAACACCTCATTATCTGCTGATTCACACGCCTCCTTAATGGGTTCAAGAGCCTGTAGAGCCACCTTCAAAGCCACCACCTCGCGCGGCGTCACACGTCCTACAGCCACCTTCGAGATGATACGCTCCAAATCACCGATAAGGTGTAGCTGCTCCTCCATCATCTGACGGAAATCGGGGTGACGGAAAAAATAATCCACCACATCCAGACGGCTGTTGATTGGCTTCAGCTCCTTCAGCGGGAAGAGCAACCAGCGACGCAGCAATCGGGCACCCATGGGACTGATGGTTTTGTCAATGACCGAAAGCAGCGAACTGCCTCCCTCGTTGATGGAACCCACTAACTCTAAGTTATGCACCGTAAACTTATCCAATCGCACATACTTCTCCTGCTCAATGCGGGCCAGCGAGGTGATATGACCGATTTGGGTATGCTGCGTCATAGTGAGGTATTGCAAGATGGCTCCGGCTGCAATCACCCCATTCTTGAGATGCTCTACACCGAAACCCTTCAGATTCTTCACCTCAAAGTGCTTGAGCAACTTTTCACGGGCTTGATTTTCGGTAAAGACCCAATCCTCCAGCTCGTAGGTGTAGAATTTTGTTCCGAAGTTGCCCTCGAACATCGCCCTTTTACCCCGTTCGAAGAGCACCTCTTTAGGATTGAAGTTGTTTAGCAACTTATCCACATAGTCTGAATTACCCTCTGCCGTAAGAAATTCTCCGGTAGAGATGTCGAGCAACGCCAATCCGCAAGCCGACTTACCGAAATAGACGGCCGCAAGGAAATTGTTCTCTTTATGGTTAAGTACATTGTCGTTGATTGAAACACCTGGCGTAACCAATTCCGTAATGCCTCGCTTCACCAATTTCTTAGTCAGTTTGGGGTCCTCCAACTGGTCGCAAATCGCCACCCGTCGGCCGGCACGAATCAGCTTGGGCAGATAGGTATCAAGCGCATGGTGCGGAAAGCCAGCCATCTCTATGGTCTTCTCCTTACCGTTGGCTCGCTTCGTCAAGGTGATACCCAGAATCTCTGAAGCCGAAATGGCATCGGTACTGTAGGTTTCATAAAAGTCACCGCAGCGAAAGAGCAGCAACGCATCGGGGTGCTTGGCCTTCAGGTCAAGAAACTGCTTCATCATCGGGGTGAGTACTATATCTTCGTTGCTCATGGAGTTTCAAAAATTGAGTGGTGAAAAACGATGCAAAAATAGGCAATTATTTCTGATTGGACTGTAATAACTGGAAAAAATGCCAAATGACGATGCCGGCCGTTACGCTGACGTTGAGCGAATGCTTCGTACCAAACTGAGGAATTTCTATGCAGGCATCACTCCGGTCAATTACCTCTTGCTGCACACCCTTCACCTCATTGCCCATCACTACAGCAAATTTCCGAGATGGATGAGGCGTTGCTGCCATCAATTGGTCCAGGGTCAGCTGATCCAGCATGAGGCTATTCTTTGCTTGCTCGATAGCAAGCACCGTATAGCCGGCTTGATGGAGGTTATTCACTGCATCGACCGTGCTATTCACATAACTCCAATCTACGGTTAATTCCGCTCCAAGGGCCGTCTTGTGCATTTCGGGGTGAGGCGGACATGCCGTAATGCCGCATAGCACAATGCGCTCCAATCGGAAGGCATCTGCCGTACGGAATACTGAGCCGATATTATGAAGGCTACGGATATTATCCAGCACCACCACTAAGGGCAATTTATCTGCCGCCTTGAACTCCTCCACACTGAGGCGGTTCATCTCTGTCACTTTCAGTTTGGTATGATCAATCTGCATCTATTTATATACCTTATTAAATAACTATGCAAAAATAGCGACTATTTATGAAAAACCCGCCTAACCGCTCAACAAAATCGCTCACTACACCCAAAACTGATGGTGAATAGCGGTAAAAACGGGGTGAATAGCTGTGAATTGTCTGTCGAAAAATAGTGGAAAAATAATCGCTTAATAATTTGCAAGATTCTATTCCAAAGACGTATAAAAGATTCTATCAACCCTCCAAATAATAGCCTGCAAAGTTACTTTCTACTTATCAACCTATTTTTTCCACATAAAAATGGCGCTGTTTTGAGCAAAAGTTATTAACTTTGCACGTTGTGAACAGGCTGTGAATAACCTAAAAGCTATTACAACCACTACCACTCATCCTCAAAGTATTGGATGAAATGTTATTGGTTAATAGCCTGTGGATAAAAAGAGACCTCAAGGGGATAAGTTAATATGCAAGAAAAGTGGCAATTTTAGTTTTCCACTATATTAACTAGCTATTATCACCACCATAGAGATTTCTTTTTGGAAAAAGAGAAAATTAAAAATATAATGATATGAAGGATTTGATTGAAGCTATCAAGCAACTGAAAGAAGAGAAGCATGCATTGATTATGGCCCACTACTACCAGCAGGGTGCCATTCAGGATATCGCTGACTATGTAGGCGACAGTTTGGCATTGGCTCAATGGGCTGCCAAGACCGAAGCGCCGATTATCGTGATGTGCGGTGTGCACTTCATGGGTGAAACGGCCAAGGTGCTCTGCCCGGATAAGAAGGTGCTGGTGCCCGATATGGCGGCTGGCTGTTCGTTAGCCGACAGCTGTCCGGCGGATGAGTTTGCCCGTTTCGTGGCTGAGCACCCTGACCACACGGTCATCTCGTACGTCAACACAACCGCCGCTGTCAAGGCGGTAACCGATGTAGTGGTGACCTCGACCAATGCCCGCCAGATTGTGGAGAGCTTCCCCAAAGATGAAAAGATTATCTTCGGTCCAGACCGCAACCTGGGTAGCTACATCAATGCTATTACAGGCCGTGAGATGTTGTTATGGAATGGTGCTTGCCATGTGCATGAGCAGTTCTCCGTAGAGAAGATTATTGAGCTGAAGAAGCAATACCCTGAGGCCATCGTTTTGGCTCACCCTGAATGCAAGAGCGTGGTGCTGAAGCTGGCTGATGTGGTAGGTTCTACCGCAGCCCTTTTGAAGTATGCCGTGGCTCACCCTGAAAAGAGCTACATCGTAGCCACTGAGAGCGGTATTCTGCACGAAATGCAGAAGAAGTGTCCCAACACCCAGTTTATTCCAGCTCCTCCCAATGACAGCACTTGCGGTTGCAACGAATGTAACTTCATGCGTCTGAATACCCTGCAGAAACTCTACGACTGCCTGAAGAACGAATCACCCGAGATTCACGTAGATCCTGCTGTGGCTGAAAAGGCCGTAAAACCCATTCAGCGTATGCTGGAGATTTCGGCTAAGTTAGGATTATAAACCGATAGAAAACCACAAGTTAACAAAACAATGAGGAAGTTTGTATTTGCTACCAATAACCGCCACAAGCTGGATGAAGTGAGCGATATACTTGGAGAGAAGATTGACCTGCTGAGTCTGAAAGCTATTCACTGCGATGTGGATATCCCCGAAACAGGCAGTACGTTGGAAGAGAATGCCCTTATCAAGGCCAGATACATCTATGAACATTATCAGGTGGACTGTTTTGCTGACGATACCGGCCTTGAGGTGGAGGCCCTTGGAGGTGCTCCAGGTGTCTATTCTGCCCGTTATGCCGGTGGCAATGGTCATGATTCAGAGGCTAACATGCAGAAATTGCTCCGCGAATTGAATGGGGTAGAAAACCGTAAAGCGCAGTTTCGTACCGTCTTTGCGCTTATCATTAATGGTAAAGAGCACCTCTTCGAGGGGATTGTCAAAGGCACTATAAGCAAGGAGCGTAGAGGGCAGTCAGGATTCGGTTACGACCCCATCTTCGTGCCCGAAGGTTATACCCAGAGTTTTGCCGAATTAGGCAACGACATTAAAAACAAAATCAGTCATCGTGCCGTAGCGACAGCCAAACTTTGTGCCTTCTTAAAGCGGTAAATAGTTCGGTTAATCAATGGATTAATAGCAAGAAACGGTTCAATAGAACCATAAACAGCTATTTAAAAAAGAAGCTGTCTGATATATAAAAAGAGAGGTTGTCTTTTTATAAAAAGAAGCTGTCTTAAATTAAATAATAACGAGGGATTAGAATACTAACCCCTCGTTATTTATTTATTTCGCTAAGAACCGAGCCATCTCATGTTCTTATTATCGAACCATCTCAATATTTTATAATCGAGTCATTTCTTGCTAACCGATTTATTTCACTTTGATTTTAGCGAATCCTTCGCCAAAGACGCCGATGACGTTGCTTTGCGATACAAAGGCATTGGGATCAATCTCCTTAACCAGACGGAAAATCTGTACTGATTGGCGCTTATAGGCCAATACCACCAGTACCTTGACGTGGTTCTTAGAGTACCAACCGATGCCATCGAGCACCGTTACACCGCGGTGTGTCTCCTTGGTGATGCGGTCAGCTATGCGTTCATACTCCTTGGAGAAGATAAAGAACTGCACCGACTGACGGGCACTGTTGACTACGTAGTCGAGTACCAAGCCAATGACAAAGAGCGTAACAAAACCAAAGATGACTCTTCGCCAGTCGCCAAAGACAAAGTAACAGGAGGAGATAATCATGGCATCGGATGCCATCACCATGCGTCCTAACGTAACATCTTTATACTTATTGATGATAGCGGCTATAATATCTGTACCACCCGTACTACCGTTGCAGTTAAAAACAATACCTAAACCTAAACCACACATCGAGGCTCCAATAAGGCAAGCCATAAAGTCCTGACCTTCGCCCAGAATCTGTGGAGGTACGCCATCAGCACCATTGATAATCTCCTGAAACAGCCAAAGGAAGAAGGTTAATCCAAAGATGGCAAAGGTGGTCTTAATACTGAACTTTGGTCCCAGAATCTTGATGGCAAAGGTCATCAATACGGCATTGATGATAAAGAACGACCATTGGAGAGGGAAGCCAGTAGCATAGTAGATAATGGCTCCGATACCCGTGGTACCACCTGTGGTAATCTGGTAGGGAATCAGAAAGGCTGCCCATCCCAGTGCATAGCTCATCAAACCGATGGTTATAAAGATATAATCCTTCAGTTCCTGAATAATAGCTGCTTTACTTGGCTTTTCTAAATGCATAGTAATAAATTACTTAACAACGATATTCACAATCTTCTTCGGTACGATAATCACCTTGACTACCTGTTTGCCTTCGAGCCACTTGGTTGAACGTTCATCAGCCAGAATAGCAGCTTGGATGGTGGCATTGTCGGCATCGGCAGCAAAGGCCTGGTTGAATCGGGCCTTACCGTTGAACGACACGGTATAGTTCACACTGTTCTCTACCAGATACTCTTCGTTGAAAGCTGGCCATTGTGCATCGCATACGCTGCCTTCTCCACCCAGCTGCTCCCACAGCTCTTCGCAGACGTGAGGTGCAAAGGGTGCGAGCACCACGATCAAGTCGCGCAAGATGGCACGCTTGCTGCACTTCATGCCTGACAGTTCGTTGACGCAGATCATAAAGGCGCTGATTGAGGTGTTGTATGAGAAGGTTTCAATATCGCCAGTCACCTTCTTAATCAGCTTATGCAGGCTCTTCAGCTCCTCAGGAGTGGCTGCCTCGTCGTTGACCAATGCGTTGCCGTTGCGGTCGTAGAAGAGGCTCCAGAACTTCTTCAGGAAGCGGTGAACACCATCAATACCATTCGTATCCCAAGGTTTAGACTGCTCTACCGGACCGAGGAACATCTCATACATACGCAGCGTGTCGGCACCATACTTCTCTACAATCATATCGGGATTGACCACGTTGAACATCGACTTCGACATCTTCTCTACAGCCCATCCGCAGATGTATTTACCCTCTTCCAGGATAAACTCGGCATTGTTGTACTCCGGACGCCAAGCCTTGAAGGCCTCTACATCCAAGACGTCATTTGATACGATATTCACATCCACATGCAGCGGTGTGGTATCATACTGATCCTTCAAACCAAGAGAGACAAAGGTGTTGGTATCCTTGATGCGATAGACAAAGTTACTGCGACCTTGAATCATTCCCTGGTTAACCAACTTCTGGAAGGGTTCTTCAGCTACCGAGTAACCCAGGTCGTGGAGGAATTTGTTCCAGAAACGAGAGTAGATGAGGTGACCCGTGGCATGCTCAGTGCCTCCTACGTAGAGATCGACATGCTGCCAGTAGTGGTCGTTCTTCTCAGAAACCAGTGCCTCGTTGTTGTGCGGATCCATGTAGCGCAGGTAGTATGCGCTTGAACCGGCAAAACCAGGCATGGTATTCAGCTCCAAGGGGAAGATGGTGACGTGGTCAATCTTGGCATTTTCAGTGACGCATCGGTTCACGGTATCCCATGCCCAACGGGTGGCATGGCCTAGAGGGGGTTCACCTGTTTCGGTGGGCAGGAACTTGGCTACTTCGGGCAACTCTAAGGGGAGGCATTCAGCCGGAATCATATAGGGCATGTTATCCTTGTAATAGACAGGGAATGGTTCACCCCAGTAGCGCTGACGGCTGAAGATGGCATCACGCAGACGGTAGTTTACCTTGACGCGACCCAACTGATGAGCTTTGACATACTGTTTCGTTGCGGCAATAGCCTCTTTAATGGTCAAGCCATTGAGTGAGAGGTCGCAATAGGGCTTTACACCCGCTTTGGGTGAGTTACATACGATACCCTCTTTGGCATCAAAGCTCTCTTCGCTTACGTCGCAACCCTCCACCAAGGGGATAATGGGGAGGTTGAAGTGACGGGCAAAGGCGTAGTCGCGGCTGTCGTGAGCCGGCACAGCCATGATGGCTCCAGTACCATAACCAGCCAATACGTAGTCGCTAATCCAGATAGGTACCTCATCGCCAGTGAAGGGATTGATAGCATAGCTGCCGCTGAAGACACCGCTGACTGAGCGGTCGCTGATGCGTTCACGCTCGGTGCGCTTCTTGGTGCGCTCCAGATAAGCCTCTACATCGGCTTTCTGATTGGCAGTAGTCACTTGAGGTACCAACTCACTCTCCGGAGCCAGTACCATGAAGGTAACGCCAAACATGGTATCGGCACGGGTGGTGAAGATGGTAAACTCCATGTCGCTATCTTTCACCTTGAACTGTACTTCAGTACCCTCAGAACGGCCAATCCAGTTGCGTTGCGTCTCTTTCAGCGAATCGGTCCAGTCAATGCTCTCCAAACCATCCAGCAAACGCTGTGCATAAGCCGATACACGCAGACACCATTGGCGCATCTTTTTCTGAACGACGGGGAATCCACCACGCTCGCTCACACCATCGACCACCTCATCGTTAGCCAACACGGTACCCAATTGCGGGCACCAGTTCACCATGGTTTCACCCAGGTAAGCGATGCGATAGTTCATCAGCGTCTCCTGTTGTTGCTTTTCGTTCATCGCCTTCCACTCTTCAGCGGTAAAGGTGAGCTCTTCGCTGCAAGCCACGTCGAGACCTTCTGTTCCCTGCTGTTCAAAGTGGGCAATCAGTTTCTCAATAGGCTGTGCCTTCTGACACGTGTTGCAGTAGAAGCTGCCAAACATCTTCTGGAAAGCCCATTGTGTCCAGTGGTAATAGTCAGGGTCGCAGGTGCGTACTTCGCGACTCCAATCAAAAGAGAAACCAATCTTATCCAGCTGTTCGCGGTAGCGGTTGATATTGTTTACAGTGGTAATTGCAGGGTGTTGACCTGTCTGGATGGCATACTGTTCAGCTGGCAAGCCATAGGCATCATAACCCATAGGATTCAGCACGTTGAAGCCCTGCAGACGCTTGTAGCGAGCGTAGATGTCTGAAGCGATATAGCCTAAAGGATGACCCACATGCAGACCCGCACCGCTGGGATAAGGGAACATGTTGAGCACATAGAATTTCTGTTTCGATTCCTCCTCGGTCACCTGGTAGGTTTTTCGTTCTACCCACCGTTGTTGCCACTTCTTTTCAATCTCCCTGAAATTATATTCCATACTGTCTTATTGTTGATAAGTGAGTTTATAACTGTTTTTATATTTCTGTTTTTGGTTGATAACTCACCATTTTCTGGTTAATATCTGATGAATTTGGTTGATAAACCGTGAATCATGGTGAATAGTCGGTGCAAAGGTACGCTTTATTTTTTTACTCTGCTATTTTTTATCTACTTTTGCATCATGAAATCACTGAAATAAGTATGAAAGAGAAGTTGTTGAAGATAAAATGGCACCTCATAGCCATTTTGACGGTGGCCATTTGGGGTACTACATTCATATCCACCAAGCTGTTAATAGGGAGCGGATTGACGCCTCAGGAGATTTTTTTTCTCCGTTTTCTGATGGCTTATATCGGCATCTTGTTTATCTCGCCCCGTAAACTGTGGGCCGATAATTGGCGTGATGAGCTGTGGCTCTTTTGGGGTGGTGTGACGGGTGGCAGCCTCTACTTCCTTACTGAAAACCATGCGTTAGAGTTGACTCAAACTACCAACGTAGCCTTCATCGTCTGCTCTACTCCGTTGCTCACCGCTTTGCTGGCTAAGCTATTCTATCCTAAGGAATATAAGGGACGTTGGCTTTGGATTGGTTCGCTGGTGGCCTTACTGGGTGTAGGTTTCTTGGTCTTTAATGGCAATTTTGTTCTCAAGCTCTCTCCGCTGGGTGATTTACTCTCATTTACGGCTGCGTTAATGTGGGCTTTTTACAGCTTGATTATCCGCAAGGTTGAGGGGCGCTACTCTACGGTCTTCATCACTCGGAAAATCTTCTTTTACGGTCTCCTTACCATCTTGCCTGTTTTCCTTTTCAGTCCATGGAGTTTTCCGTTGCAGCGTTTAATGGAGCCTGTAGTGCTTGGTAATCTTCTCTTCTTAGGTATTCTTGCTTCGTTAATCTGTTTCGTCGTTTGGAATCTGGTGTTGAAACATTTGGGTACCATCACCTCTTCCAACTACCTCTACCTCAATCCACTCTTTACCGCCATCACTTCGATGATATTCCTCGACGAGACCTTTACCTGGATCTGTCTGATAGGAGCAGCTTTCGTACTGACCGGTGTCTATCTCTCAGGTAAGAAGTAGTTATTTTAGTCTAATCAAATCATTAATCAAATAATCGTATGAAAAAACTTCAATTAAAGCACATTTCATCTTCTGTTGCCGCATCGATTAAAGCGATTGACGTGCCCGCTTTGTTAGACCGTGAAGGTATCGAACCTCAAGCTATCAATCAGGTGAATTGGCCAGATACCTTTCCTTATGCACCGCAAGTTACTTTCCGTATGGCCTATACCGATGAGGCTCTGCTGCTTCATTATGTAGTCAAGGAGGAGAGTGTACGCTCTGTAGCCGGTCAGGATAATGGTCCTGTTTGGGAAGACTCTTGCGTGGAATTCTTTTCTGTACCCGCTGCGGATGGTGTCTATTATAATATGGAGTGCAACTGTACCGGTCGATTGTTAGTGGGTGCCGGGGCCAGCCGTGAAGGGCGTCAGCGTGCCAGTCAAGAGGTGCTCGACCGTGTGGATCGTTGGTCTTCATTGGGTGAAGGTGATATGGAAGAGCGTCCAGCTCCGGCTGAGTGGCAAGTAGCTTTGGTTATCCCTTATTCCACCTATTTCCTTCATCAGATTCAAACTCTGCAAGGGGCAACGATACGGGCCAATTTCTACAAGTGCGGTGATAAACTGAAAACACCTCATTTCCTCTCTTGGAACCCCATCCAGTTCCATAAGCCCAATTTCCACCTTCCTGAATTCTTTGGTGAGGTCAAGTTTTAGGTTGTTATTGTTTCTGTGATATATTGCATGCAAATCAGAAATGAAATGCAAGTAAATCAGAAATGAAATGCAAGTAAACCAGAAATGAAATGCAAGTAAACCAGAAACGAAATACAAGCAAACCAGAAACGAAATACAAGCAAA
>CAMAMO010000019.1 GCA_945836915.1 uncultured Mediterranea sp. | reverse complement strand
AAATACCGCGGCTGAATTGCAAGCATTTCACGGCTGAATTGCAAGCATTTCACGGCTGAATTGCAAGCATTTCACGGACGGATTGCAAGCATTTCGCGGCTGAATTACATGCATTCTGGAACAGAATTATAAGTATGCCATCTGTGATATGGTTTTAACCAGTAACACCCTTCCAGCTATACCGTAGGTCTAAGGTAACTCCCAAGTTCCTCCCAAGTAACTCTAAACTTCCTCTAATCTTCCTCTAATCCTAGATTAGAGAATCGTTAGAGAACCGTTAGCGAAGGATTAGAGTTTGATTAGAGTTTCGGTGGAATTTCTTCTGATAAACGATATTCTAACGTTGGCATCCTTACCGAAGATGAGGATTGACTGTTATCTCAAACGGCCTTGCCATTGGAAGGTGTTGGGGCCGAAATCCTCTTTTTCGGGTAGCGTGGCATCGGGGGCGAATATGCCGAAGAGTGACGAGCCGGAACCGCTCATGGCGGCGTAGAGGGCACCTCGGTCGTATAGGCGCTGTTTGATGGCGGCCAGTTCAGGGTGTTGAGGGAAGACACTCGCCTCGAAGTCGTTGACCATGGCCTCGCGCCAACTGCTGATGGGGGCCTTGACCAGTTCTTCCAAGCAGACCTCTGGCCGGCGGGGTGTAATCTGTGCGAAGGCTTCGCGTGTGGAGACGAAGATGTCTGGCTTGATGAGCCATAGTTGGTAGCCCAGAAGAGAGAGCTGGATGGGGCGGAAGAGGTTGCCGATACCGTGGGCAAAGGTGGGACGGTTCTGAATGAAGAAGGCGCAATCTGCTCCCAGCATGGCTGCGTAATTCTCAAGTTCGGTTGTGGTGAGATGCAGTTCGAAGGTGTTGTTGAGCAGACGGAGCATGTAGGCGGCGTCAGAGGAGCCTCCGCCCAATCCTGCTCCTGTGGGGATGGCTTTGTGGAGGTGAATCTCAATCGCGGGCAGGTCGAATTGCTCATCAAGCAGCCGGTAGGCGCGGCAGACGAGGTTATCATCCTGTGGCCCCTCGACGCGGATGCCGCTCACCTTGATTTGGCACTTGCTCGGGGCGCCAGCCTTGACACAGAATTCCAGCGCATCTTCTACGGGAATAGGGTAGAAGATGGTCTCTAAATTATGGTAGCCATCGGGGCGACGTTCTACAATCTGAAGCCCGAGGTTGATTTTGGCGTTAGGAAAAGCAATCATCGTTTTTGTTTTTTTTGCATTGAGGCTGTAAAGGTAGTGCATGTGGCGCAATTTTCCAAAAAAAAGTGCTGTGTTTGGCTGTTTATTCATTCTTCTTCTCTATCTTTGTCCTCCCAAACCTAAAAATGAAGTAGAAAGTGGCAGAACAGAGAAGAAATATGCGCACCAGCCGAAGTAAGTCGGTAGATCCGGTAAGCGACTACGGACGTATTCAGCCTCAGGCCATTGAGTTGGAAGAGGCGGTGCTGGGTGCTTTGATGATAGAGAAAGATGCCTATTCGCTGGTCAGCGAGATTCTGAGGCCAGAGTCGTTTTACGACCGGAAGAATCAGTTGATTTATTCAGCGATTACCGACCTGGCAATCAATCAGAAACCGGTGGATATCCTTACGGTGAAGGAGCAGTTGGCCAAACGGGGCGACCTGGAAGAGGCTGGCGGACCCTTTTACATCACGATGCTGAGCAGTAAAGTGGCTTCGTCGGCTCACGTGGAGTATCATGCGCGTATCGTGGCTCAGAAGGCCTTGGCGCGTCAGCTCATCACCTTCACCAGCATGATTGAGACCAAGGCGTTCGACCAGACCATCGATGTGGATGACCTGATGCAGGAGGCGGAGGGCAAGCTCTTCGAAATCTCGCAGCAGAATATGAAGAAGGATTATACGCAAATCAATCCCGTGATAGAGCAAGCCTACAAGCAGATTCAGATTGCGGCGGCCCGTACGGATGGTTTGAGCGGATTGGAGAGTGGGTTTACCAAGCTGGATAAGATGACCTCGGGCTGGCAGAACTCCGACCTGATTATTATCGCAGCGCGCCCCGCCATGGGTAAGACCGCCTTCGTACTCTCTATGGCGAAGAATATCGCGGTGAATTTCCATAACCCAGTAGCTCTCTTCTCGCTTGAAATGAGCAACGTGCAGCTGGTTAACCGTTTGATTTCTAACGTCTGCGAGATTCCGAGCGAGAAGATTAAGAGTGGACAGCTGGCCGACTATGAGTGGCAGCAGCTGGACTACAAGTTGCGCGACCTGCTCGATGCACCGCTCTATGTCGATGATACCCCTTCGCTCTCGGTCTTCGAACTGCGTACCAAGGCGCGCCGACTGGTGCGTGAGCATGGTGTGAAGGTCATCATCATCGACTACCTGCAGCTGATGAATGCCAGTGGTATGAGTTACGGCAGCCGTCAGGAGGAGGTGAGCACCATCTCTCGCTCGCTGAAGGGATTGGCCAAGGAGTTGAATATCCCCATCATTGCCCTGTCACAGCTGAACCGTGGCGTAGAGAATCGTGAGGGCGAGGAGGGTAAGCGCCCCCAACTGAGCGACCTGCGTGAATCGGGTGCCATTGAGCAGGATGCGGATATGGTTTGCTTCATTCACCGTCCTGAGTACTATAAAATCTACACCTCAGCCGATGGTCACGACCTGCGTGGCATGGCGGAGATTATCATAGCCAAGCATCGTAATGGTGCGGTAGGCGACGTCAGATTGCGCTTTATCGGCGAATACACGCGCTTCCAGAATCCAGAGGATGACACCATCGCTCCGCCTCCTGGCGAGGGTGGTGGCAAGCGCTATCGCTCGAAGATGAACGGACAGAGTGGCGGTGAAGCGGATGGCTATGCGCCGGTGGATAACCCAATCGGTCCTCCGATGCCTGATGGCGAGGTACCCTTCTAAAGGTGAAGTGCCCTTCATAATAAGGTTCCTTTTTAAAATGGAATGGCCCTTGTAAAACCTAATAGTTATAGTCAAACGAAATAGCCGTTGCCCCTTAATAATCGGACAACGGCTATTCTGTTGTTATGAAGTGGGCGAGGTGCCCTTCTAATGCCTGTTACTGCTTCATGCGCAGCACACGGATTCCAGTCCACTTGGCGTTGTTTTTCAGCATCTGAGCCAATGAGAGGGTAGAGATGACCACCTTCTTCTCTACCGATGAGGCGTGGAGCAGGGTGAGCTTGTTATCCACATACATGGCGATACCCATGTGTGCTACATCCAGACCGGGAATATTGGTGGTGATGGCGATGATGTCGCCATTCTTAATCCACGACAGTCCACCGTTGGGCAGTTGCTCCTGAGGTACATAGTGGAACTCAAAGCCGTTGAGGGCCTCTTCAATCTGCTTCATCGTAGCCACGTTGGCCGGTGAGTTGGCCAGCTGTGGGTAGAGTTCAGGGTGGCTGCTCATGAACGAGAGGTTAGTCTTCATGGTGAAGCGGCTGTTGGTCGCAGCCACATCCTCTATCATCCCTTGCTTCACGCCGTTGTTAACCCACTCGGCGATATAATGCAAGCGCGAGGTATAACCCTTAATCTCGCCGTTACGGTAGCGAATCTTAATCAGGTTGTCAGCAAACTGACCTTCTGAAATCTCACCGTTGGCCATCTTGGGACAAATCGCTTCGGCCAGTACATACTCTACGAAGGTGGTGCAATCCACCTCGTCGCAGTTTACTACCAGGTCTTCATTCGCTGGGTCAATCTCAAGTGTATGGGCCACGTAGGGGGTGTTGAGGTAGCGGAGGCCCTTGCTCACCATGGGGTGATTATCACTTTGCGCCATGGCCGATGCGCTGCCTAACAGCAGGCAACCCAGAGCCAAAATGGCAGAAAAACGTTTCATTCTATTCATTATTATCTATCAATTGATGTTATTCTTTCGCTTTCATCGACGCCTTTACCAGGTAGAAGATGATGATGCCATACATAGCCAATGAGAGCCACTGACTGAGGCTGCTCTCTTGCCATTCGGCGTTGAGCAGGTTGATGCCACCGAAGCGCATGGCTGCGCTGACTACACCCATCAGGGCGCCACCGGCAATGAAGCCAGAGGCCAGCAGCGTACCGCGTTCGCCACGGGCGGCGTTGAGCTTCGTATCCTTGCTGCGTGTGGTGACATACCAGTTTACGGCACCACCTACGACCAGAGGAACATTGAGTTCCAGAGGGATGAACATACCTAAGGCGAAGGCCAAAGCGGGTACCTTGAAGTAGTTGAGTACCAAGGCCAGCACGGCACCGATGCCGTAGAGCAACCAGGGGGCGCCTACACCGGTCATCAAGGGTTTGATAACGGCTGCCATGGCGCTGGCTTGCGGAGCGGCCAACTGACCAGTAGTGAAACCATAGGTCTTGTTCAGGATAATCATCACACCGCCTACGGTAGCGGCAGATACCAAGGTCCCCAGGAACTTCCAAGTCTGCTGCTTGGCGGGTGTGGTACCGAGCCAGTAGCCAATCTTCAGGTCGGTGATAAAGCCGCCGGCCATGGAGAGGGCCGTGCAGACTACACCACCCATGACCAGAGCAGCTACCATACCGGTTGTGCCCTTCAGACCTACAGCCACCATGACGACAGAGGCCAGAATAAGGGTCATCAGCGTCATGCCTGATACGGGGTTGGTACCCACAATGGCAATGGCGTTGGCGGCTACGGTGGTGAAGAGGAAGGAGATGACGGCCACCAGCAGGATGGCTACAGCGGTGTGAAGCAGGTTGCCCTCCATCAATCCAAAATAGAAGAAGAGGGTAACGATAGCCAGCGTCAGCAGCGAACCGATACCTACAATCTTCATGGAGAGGTCGCGCTGGGTGCGTTTTACCTCAGCCTCTGCGCTCTTCTTGCCACCCATCTCCTGAGCGGCCAGTCCTACAGCGCTCTTAATGATACCCCACGATTTGATGATACCCAGGATACCGGCCATGGCGATACCACCAATACCGATACTCTTGGCATAGTTCGTGAAGATCAGTTCAGGACTCATGGAGCCTACGGTCTGAGTAATCTGGGGATTCCATTGGTTTAGCACGCTGTCGCCCCAAATCAGAGAGATGCCAGGGATGATAATCCACCATACAGCTAATGAACCGGCGCAAATGATGGAGGCGTATTTCAAACCGACGATATAACCCAGACCCAACACAGCGGCGCTGGTGTTGACTTTGAAGACCAACTTGGCTTTATCGGCCATCACCTCGCCCCACGCACAGGCACGGGTAGTGAAGTTCTCGGCCCACCAGCCAAAGGTAGAGACGATGAAGTCGTAGAGTCCGCCAATGGCTCCGGCAATCAGCAGAGGCTTGGCTTGGCTACCGCTCTTCTCTCCTGAAACCAGCACCTGCGTCGTAGCCGTAGCTTCCGGGAAGGGGTATTTACCGTGCATGTTGCTGACAAAATACTTACGGAAGGGGATGAGGAAGAGGATACCCAGCACACCGCCCAGCAGGGAGCTGACAAAGACCTGCATGAAGGAGACTGAAATCTCAGGGAAGTCTTTTTGCAGGATGTAGATGGCGGGGAGGGTGAAGATAGCGCCGGCTACGATGACGCCCGAGCTGGCACCGATAGATTGAATAATCACATTTTCGCCCAAACTGTTTTTACGTTTGGCGGCACCCGATACGCCCACGGCGATGATGGCAATGGGGATGGCAGCTTCAAATACTTGGCCCACCTTCAGACCCAGATAGGCGGCTGCGGCCGAGAAGAGGATGGCCATGCAGATGCCCCAAGATACAGACCAGGCATTGACTTCGGGGTACTCGCGGTCGGGGCTCATCAGCGGTTCATACTGTTCGCCCGGTTTCAGCTCGCGGAAAGCGTTCTCGGGCAGGCCCACGTTTTTGTTGTTTTCGCTCATAAATAGTGTTTTATAGGTTATTTCGTCATGTCGCCTTCAATCGTGAGGCGCATCAGTTCGTTCGCTGTGTTGGTGCGCAGGGTGATGCTCTTCTTGAAATGACCCGGATAGCGGCCCTTGCCGTTGTAGGTTACCTTAATCTCTCCGTTTGCACCGGGCATGATGGGCTCGGTGGTGTATTCGGGCACCGTGCAGCCGCATGAGGCCACGGCTTGATGAATCACCAGGGGAGCGTCTCCCACGTTTGTGAACTTAAAAATAAAGGTCTTGACAGCATCAGCCTCAGCAAAGGTGCCGAAGTTGTGTGAGGTCTTTTCAAATTTAATCTCAGCCTTGCCTTGAGCCTGAGCCAACGAGAATCCTCCCATCAAAAGCAGGAGGCCAAATAGAATTTTTTTCATCGTTATAGTGTTATTAAATTCATAATTCAAAGTTTGATTATTCAAACGATATTTAATTGGCGGCAAATATAGTGTATTTTTTTGAGTTATCGCGCTTTTCATACGATAAGTTTTTCTGCTTGCGGGTTTTGTCACCGGTTCAGATTGAGGTAGAAGGGCTCCGTAAGTTGGCGGTAGCCGGTGCTGTAGCTGCCGTCTGGGTCGTGGATGTAGAGCTCGTCTGTGAGGGGCTGCAGGCCATATTCCCCTTCGCTTCGGGGGGTAAAGGCTAACAGCAGCCGCTTACAGGGCTTGCCCGCTTTGGTATAGAGACGGGTGGCATGGATCAACCTGAGGTTGCTGAACCAGGCCGCGTCCATCACCTCGTGCTCCACTTCGGTGGGTACGATGACACAGACCTGTCCGTGAGGAGCCAGGAGCGCTGCCGATTGGCGGAACAGGGTGGTGTAGGGGAGGGTGTCGTTATGGCGGGCCATGCAGCGCGAGGCGTCGGGATTGCGCAGCGCGTGGCTGAAATAGGGGGGATTAGAGAGTATTAAATCAAAGGGAGATGCGGTGAAATGGGCAAAATCGCCACATACCACCTCCATTCGCTCGCTCCAGGGAGAGGCGGCAAAATTCTCGGTGGCTTGGCCCGCCGCTGAGGGGTCTAACTCGATAGCTACGATTTGAGCCTCTGGCAGGCGCTGAGCCATTTGCAGGGCAATCAGTCCGCTGCCCGTTCCTACATCAAGCACACGGCGAGCCCCCTCTGCAGGTGCCCAGGCGCCCAGTAACACCCCGTCGGTGCCAATCTTCATGGCACAGCGGTCGTGCCACACGGTGAATTGCTTGAATTGAAAATAATGGTTTGACATCGTTCTTTTTCCGTTTTAAATCGGGATAAATCGGGGGCTTTTGCTCCCCGCCAGGGGGGCTTGCTCTCGCTTCAGCATGCAAAAGTAAACAAAAAACGGTTAGGAATTTCATGAATCCAAAGATTTTGATTATTTTTGCCAGCTATTATGCACTATATGCATAGAATGTTTGAGTAAGTATTACATTAGGAAAGATAGTATATAATATTGATAATGAGTAAGCTATTTGGTATTGATGACGAAAATTTCAGCATGAGCCCCAAGGGCTTTTCTGTGATAACCGATTTAGAAGCACCTTCTGATGAAACGGTCAATGGGGATGATTTGAAGCATGAGATTCCCATCCTGCCGCTGCGCAACATGGTGATTTTTCCTCATGTCTTCATGCCAGTATTGATTGGCCGTACCTCGTCGCTCCGATTGATTAAGGAGGCGGAGAAGAAAAAACTGCTGGTAGGTGTGATGACGCAAATCAATGCATCCAATGACGAACCCGGACTTAACGACCTCTATCCGCTGGGTGTCATAGCCCGCGTGGTTCGTATCATTGACCTGCCCGATGGCAATACCACGGCTATTGTGCATGCCATGGACCGTGTGCAGCTGAATTCCATAGAGACCAACTATCCCTACCTCAAGGGGTATGTCTCACTTAAAAGAGAGATGGATGATGCGGACGGAGGCCTGGAGGATGATGCCATGATGAAGGCACTCAAAGAGACCATGGAGCACTATGTCCGTGAGCTGGAGGCCTCGCAGGACCTCATCTTCGCCCTGCGGAACATTCCAGCCAGTATTGCGGTCAACTACATCTGCTCAAACATCAACATCAAGGCGGGCGAGAAGCAGAAACTGCTCGGCGCTGACACGCTGAATAGCCGCTTTATGATGCTGATGAAGTTGCTCAACCGCGAGATTCAGTTCTCTGAGTTGATGCACTCCATACAGAACCGCACCCGGGTGGATATCGACCAGCAGCAGAAACAGTACTTCCTGCAGCAGCAAATCAAGACGATTCAGAACGAACTCGGTGTAGGCCAAGGGTCGGATGTGGTGAATAAACTGCGTCAACGGGCTCGCGGCAAGAATTGGGATGAGAAGGTGAGAGACCTCTTCATGGAGGAGCTGGAGAAGCTGGAGCAGATGAATCCCCAGGTAGCCGATTACGGTATTCAGCTCAACTACCTCAACACCATTCTGGACCTGCCATGGGGCGTTTATACCAAAGATAACCATAACCTGACCAATGCCAAGCGCATCCTTGACAAGGACCACTACGGCCTGGACGAGGTGAAGGAGCGTATCTTGGAACATCTGGCCGTGCTGAAGCTGAAGAACGATATGAAGTCGCCCATCCTCTGCCTCTATGGCCCTCCCGGAGTGGGTAAGACCTCGCTCGGTCGCTCCATTGCTGCGGCGCTGAAGCGCGAGTATGTACGTATCTCGCTGGGCGGTGTGCATGATGAGGCTGAGATTCGCGGTCACCGCCGCACTTACATCGGCGCTATGCCTGGACGCATTGTCAAAGGATTGATTAAGGCCAAATCATCCAATCCCGTCTTCATCCTCGATGAGATTGACAAACTGGGCAGCTCGCACAACGGAGACCCCTCGGCTGCGTTGCTCGAGGTGCTCGATCCCGAGCAGAACAAGGCCTTCCACGATAACTTCCTCGACTTGGACTATGACCTCTCTAAGGTGATGTTCATCGCTACGGCTAACGACCTCTCGGCTATTCCGGCACCGCTGCGCGACCGTATGGAGCTGATTGAGGTGAGTGGTTATGTAACCGAAGAGAAGGTAGAGATAGCCCGCAAGCACCTGATGCCGAAGCTTTTGGAAACCAACGGACTGAATAAACGTCAGGTCAAGATGTCGAAGGACGTTATTGAGACCATTGTAGAGGATTACACCCGCGAAAGCGGTGTGCGCGAGCTGGAGAAGAAACTGAGCAAGGTGCTGCGCAAGGTGGCTGTGAAGCTGGCTACCTATCCTGAACTGATGACGGTAGAGGTGCAGTCAGAGAACCTCAAAGATTTCCTCGGCGTCAAGCGATTTAGTCGCGATAAATACCAAGGTAACGACTATGCCGGCGTAGTAACCGGACTGGCTTGGACGGCCGTAGGTGGCGAGATACTCTTTGTAGAAACCAGTCTGAGCCGCGGAAAGGCGGCCCGGCTGACGCTGACCGGTAACCTGGGCGACGTAATGAAGGAGTCGGCTATGCTGGCTCTGGAGTATATCAAGGCGCACGCCGACCTGCTGCAGATTGATGAGGAGATATTCAATAACTGGAACATTCACATCCACGTGCCCGAGGGGGCTATCCCCAAGGATGGTCCTTCAGCAGGTATCACCATGGCCACCTCGCTGGCTTCGGCATTGACCCAGCGCAAGGTGAAGGCTGGATTGGCCATGACGGGTGAAATCACCTTGCGCGGCAAGGTGCTCCCCGTAGGCGGCATTAAGGAGAAGATACTGGCAGCCAAGCGTGCCGGCATCAACGAAATCATCCTCTGCCAAGAGAACCAAAAGGATATCGAAGAGATTAACGCACTATACCTCAAGGGAATGACTTTCCACTACGTGACTGACATCAAGGAGGTGTTCGAGCTGGCCCTCTTGAAGGAGAAGGTAGCTCATCCGCTTGATTTGACGGTGAAGAAAGAGGAGGTGAAATCAACAGAGGAGGCTAAAGCATGAAGTTCGTCTTACAACATACCGACCCGCTGAGCAACGCCCGTGCCGGCGAGATAACGACCGATCACGGTACTATTCAGACCCCCATCTTTATGCCCGTGGGTACATTGGGCACCGTCAAGGGGGTCCACCTGAACGAACTGAAAGAGGACATCAAGGCGCAGATTATCCTGGGTAACACTTACCACCTCTATCTACGCCCCGGTTTGGATGTGATTGAACGGGCTGGCGGACTCCATAAGTTCAACGGCTTTGACCGCCCCATGCTGACCGATAGCGGCGGCTTCCAGGTTTTTTCGCTGGCTGGCATCCGCAAACTGCGAGAAGAGGGGGCCGAGTTCCGCTCGCATATCGATGGTAGCAAGCACATCTTCACCCCTGAAAAGGTGATGGACATTGAGCGTACCATCGGTGCAGACATTATGATGGCCTTCGACGAGTGCCCACCGGGCGACTCCAGCTACGAGTATGCTAAGAAGTCACTCGGCCTGACTCACCGTTGGCTGGACCGCTGCATCAAACGCTTCAACGAAACGGAGCCCAAGTATGGTTATCAGCAGTCGCTCTTCCCTATTGTGCAGGGCTGCGTCTATCGCGACCTTCGCGCCCAGTCGGCTGAGTTTGTCGCCTCAAAAGAGGCCGACGGCAATGCCATTGGTGGCTTGGCGGTAGGCGAACCGGTGGAGAAGATGTATGAAATGATTGAGTTGGTCAACGGCATTCTGCCCAAGGACAAACCGCGCTACTTGATGGGTGTAGGTACACCGGTCAATATTCTGGAGGGCATTGAGCGTGGCGTTGATATGTTTGACTGCGTGATGCCCACGCGCAATGGCCGCAACGGCATGCTCTTTACCAAACAGGGCATCATGAACATGCGCAATAAGAAGTGGGAGATGGATTACAGTCCCATCGAGGCCGACGGGGCTTCGGCAGTTGATACGCTCTACTCCCGGGCCTACCTGCGCCACCTCTTCCACGCTGAAGAGTTGCTGGCGCTGCAGATTGCTTCCATCCATAACCTCGCCTTCTACCTTTGGCTGGTGGGCGAGGCCAGAAAACATATCATAGCCGGCGACTTCACCCCCTGGAAGGCCCGGATGGTTCAACAACTCTCTCAACGCCTGTAAGGATGAAAAAGCTCGACCTCTATATCATCAAGAAGTTCCTTGGCACCTACTTCTTTGCAATCGCCTTAATCATTTCGATTGCGGTGGTGTTCGACTTCAACGAGCGCATGGACCGCTTCATGGAGCACAACGCCCCCTGGAGCGCCATAATTTTTGACTACTACCTCAACTTCATCCCCTATTTCGCCAACCTCTTCAGTCCGCTGTTTGTCTTCATATCGGTCATCTTCTTCACCACGAAGCTGGCCGAGAATTCTGAAATCATCGCTATGTTTTCTACCGGCATGAGCTTCAAGCGGATGTTGAAGCCTTACATGATTTCGGCTGCCGTCATAGCTGTCAGCTCCTTTTGTCTGAGCGCCTACGTCATTCCCCGAGGCAGCGTGACCCGCATCAATTTCGAGGATAAGTACTACAAACCGCGTAAAAAGAGCTTTGCCCGCAACATCCAGCTGGAGGTTGATTCGGGCGTCATTGCCTACATTGAGCGCTATGAGGATTATCGTAAGACGGGTGTGCGTTTCTCGCTGGATAAGTTTGATGGTAAGCAGCTGGTCTCTCACCTCACCGCCAAATCGGTGGTCTATGACACCACCTCTACCCACCGTTGGACTATCAAGGACTACATGATTCGTAACATGGATGGTATGAAGGAGAGCATCACCAAGGGCGACCGTATCGATACCACCCTCTTTATGGAGCCGGCCGACTTCCTGATTATGAAGAATCAACAGGAGATGATGACCAGTCCGGAACTGAGCGTCTATATCGACCGGCAGAAGCAGCGCGGTTTTGCCAATATCAAGGAGTTTGAGATTGAGTATCACAAACGCATCGCCATGTCGTTTGCCTCGTTTATCCTGACGCTGATTGGCGTCTCGCTCTCCTCGCGCAAGACCAAGGGCGGTATGGGCCTCCATTTAGGCGTTGGATTGGGACTCAGCTTCTCCTATATCCTCTTCCAGACTATCGCCTCTACCTTTGCGGTTAATGGCAATGTGCCCCCCTTCATTGCGGTGTGGATACCCAACGTGCTTTATGCCGGTATCGCTTTCTATCTCTATCACCGCGCTCCGAAATAGGCGGAGGGTACGCCCTTTCTGCTCTCTTTCTGCTGTTGGATGCACCCCGTTGACTGGTATGTGCAAACCTTTTGATAGGTGAGGCACGTTAGCCTAACCCTTCAATGCCCAGCAGGGTGATGAAGCCGGCTATCAGGGCGTAGGTGGCCTCTTTTTCGTAGCCGTGGGTATGCGTTTCGGGTATCATCTCGTCGCTGGTAACGTAGAGCATGGCGCCACCGGTAAAGCCCAGCATCAGCGGCAGCATAGCGGCTGATAGGGAGCCCAACGCAAAGCCCAGCCAGACACCTACCACCTCAATCAGACCGATGCCTAAGGAGATGAGCAGCGTACGCAGACGGGTTACGCCGGCCAGTAGCAAGGGGGCGATGATGACCATCCCCTCGGGGATATTTTGCAGCGAGATGCCGAAGGTCACTGCCCACGGATTATCAGCCGTCATGTCGCTCATGCTTACGCCTGCTGCAATCCCTTCAGGCAGCTTATGCAGGGCGATGGCCATCACGAAGAGCAGGATGTGGTTGATGTGGCTGTTGTTGACATGCGCTTCCGGCTCCAGCCCGGTGATGTGGTGGAGGTGTGGCGTCAGGTAATCCAACAGATTGAGGAAGAGCGCTCCGACCAAGGTGCTGCCGGCGATAATCCACCACCATAGTCCGCTGGCCTGCTCCAAGGCTGGCACAATCAAACCGATGGTAGAGGCTGCAAGCATCACACCGGCACAGAAACCTAAGATGGAGTCGTTCCACTTATGAGGCAGTTCCTTGATAAAGAAACCGGCCAGCGACCCTACGAGTGTAGCACCGCAGAGGCCTAAAGCGCTAATCCAAACCTGATTCATTTTTCTATATGATAGTTAATTAAGCTGTTTCAGAAAAGTATCACTCCAAACTCGGCCAGGGCACCGTTATCAAATTTTCCGCCTCCATATCTACGGGTATCGCTGTAGCCGCTGCCGGCAAACAGGGCAAACTTTTCGCTGAAGCGGTAGTTGAGCTGGGCGCGAAATTGAAGGGCATAGAGGCGGGTAGGGTGACCGTGGTGCTTGTTACTGAAACCCTCGATATGGCGGTAACCCAGGTCGCCACTTAGGCTTAGACGCTTATATAGCGTGTACTCTACGCCGGCTCTGTAGAAGGCCGAGGCGTTGAACTTGCTGCCCATGTGGTGGTAGCCCGTACCTAAACCGAGAATGGTGTACCAGTGGCGGTTTTTGAAGCGGGCACCCACGTCGAAGGTGGAGCTATTGCCTACGCCCATCATGAGCTGGTAGCGGGTATAGGGGGTGAGGTTGACCAGACCTAACTGCAGCGCGTGGCTGATGGAGTCGTTGTTGTAGTTCAGCAGACCAATCTGTACGCCGCGGGCGCTTACCGCTACGTTGAGTGGGGCAATTTGCACACCGCGCATCTTCTGACCGGTCACGTTGCACAGGCCGGCTATCTGCAACCCGTTGGTGTTTGAACCAGCCACATTCAGCAGACCACTCAGGCTGATACCCGAGGTACTGTTGCCGGTGATGTTAGCCATGCCGCTCAGTTGCACGCCGCTCATCTGGTTGCCGGAGATGTTGAGCAGACCGCCCAGACTGACACCCTGCATCTTGTTGCCGCCGATGGTGACCAGCCCGCTACCCATCACGCCCTTCGACTCGTTGCCCGTGATGTTGACCAATCCACCTAAGCTGACGCCTTGCAACTCGTTGCCGTTTACATTGGCAATACCGCCAATCTGTACACCGCGCATGCTCTGGCCGGTGATATTCACAATACCGCTCAGCTGAATACCGTTGACGTCTCTTCCTACAAGGCAGGCCAATGCGTTGACTGATAGGCCATTCATCCGGTTCATCTTGGATATTAGACCTACGTTTAACCAGGTAGAACCCAGCGTGTCATAGGGTTGCGTGGCGAACTTAGGCCAAAGCGAGAGGTTGATGCCGCCAAAGGTGGTGTGGCTCACCTTGGCTGAAGCCTGATTGACCGGCTGTTGAGCTGATTGTGCAGGCTGTTGAGCTGATTGTGCTGTGGTTTCTGAGAGAAATAATCCCCCCGCTTGGAGCAGGAGGATTAAGGTAGATAGCATGATTTTCTTCATGATGTTCTTCTTCTTCTTCTTCTGAATAAACTTTCCTATTTTGGTCGTTGTATTGTTACCCCTTCGCCTCCTGATAGAGGAAGCGTTTGATGCTCTTCTTCGGTGTTTTCTCAAACTCTTCGGGGTAAATCTTCATCTTAGAAATCTGGCTGTAGCCCGGCAGTTCGGTATTGAGCGCTACGCGGTTCTCTTCCATCACGCGTTCCAAATCCTCATTGGTCAGGCCATGTGCAAAAGCGTCGTCAAAGTCGGGATAAACCAGGCCTACCAGGCGGTCGTTTTGCTGCACGATGATGCTCTCTGATACGTAGGGCATGTTGTTTAGCTTATCCTCAATCTCCTCCGGATAGATATTCTGTCCGCTGGGGCCAAGAAGCATGTTCTTGCTTCGTCCCTTGATGGTAACGTTGCCTTCGGCGTCAATAAGGCCCAGGTCGCCTGTGTGGAGCCAACCGTCGGCATCCAGCACTTCAGCGGTGGCCTCTTCATTCTTATAATAACCTAACATGACATTTGGTCCGCGGGTAACGATTTCGCCCGGAACATTCTCCGGATCGGGCGAGAGTACCTTCACCTCCATGCGAGGTGCTGCCTTGCCGCACGAGCCGGGTTTGAAGCGTTTCCAGTCTTCGTAGCAAATAATGGGGGCGCACTCAGTCATGCCGTAGCCTACGGTATAGGGGAAATCAATCTGACGGAGGAACTGCTCTACCTCCTGATTGAAGGCCGCACCGCCAATGATGACTTCGTAGAAATTGCCGCCAAAGGCGTTGACCACCTGTTCGCGTACGGTAGCCTTGATTTTGTCGTTGATGATAGGCAGTTTCATCAGAATCTTCATCGTAGGTGTTGACAGCTTGGGCAGCACATTCTTCTTGATAATCTTCTCGATAATCAGCGGCACCGCAATGACGATGCTGGGCTTAACCTCGGCAAAGGCTTGGAAGATAATCTTCGGGCTCGGCATACGTGTGAGGTAGTAGATGTGGCAACCTACCATGAACTCATAGATAAACTCGAAGGCCAGACCGTACATGTGGGCCATAGGGAGCATGCTGACGATACGGTCGCCAGGGTTGAGGCAGAGTACCTCGAAAGCAAACTTGGAGTTCGACCAGAGGGCGCGGTAGGGAATCATCACTCCCTTAGAGTAGCTTGTCGTGCCCGAGGTATAGTTGATTACTGCCAGCTCATCGGGCTGGTCCTGATGATAAGCGATATGCTCACGGCGGAAATTCTTGGGGTATTTCTGACCGAACATGGCGTTGAGATGTTCGCGGGCGTAGGTTACCTTTTCGTTGCGCGAGAGCAGCAGCGTAAAATCATTCATCATGAAGATACCCTGCAGCAGGGGCATGGCGTTCTCGTTCAGATTCTCCCACACCTGGTCGCCTACAAAGAGCAACTTCGCCTCAGAGTGGTTTACGATGTTATGTACATTATCCGCCTTGAACTCATGCAGGATAGGCACAACCACCGCACCATAGGTGATGGTAGCCAGGAAGGTCACTCCCCAATGCGAGCTGTTACGTCCGCAAACCGCAATTTTGTCGCCTTTCTGTATGCCACTACTCTCAAAGATGATATGCAGCTTCTCTATCTTTCGAGCCACATCCTTGTACTGCAGCGTGGCACCCTTATAGTCAGTTAGCGCATCCAAATCCCAATTCTTCTTGATGCTCTCCTCTATATAGGAAATAAAACTTTCATCCATACATATTGCACATTTAATTAGAAATTGTGCAAATATAAGAGTTTCTTAATAAACCACAAAGAAATAGGTAGTATTTTATATAAACGAGTGTTAATTATTGCGATTTCATGCGATAAATACCCCGTTAACCATTCGTTCTACCCCTTCATCGATGTTGATTTGATGGTACTAACTAAGGCATGTAGCTTCAATGGTTCGGTCAGTTTGTATCTTTCTATGCAGAAAACTAACCGCCATGGTGCGTTCAATATGGTTTCCTTTCATCCTGATGATTATGACGTTATGCGATGCTGGTTGCAGAAAAGAATCAATAGCTGATATTTTCCCTCTCTATTTGGCCTGCTTTTCGGAAATTATTCCTATTTTTGCCACACATTGTGGGCTTTTCGTTCTTGCAAAGTAGGATGGGGAAGCTCTGATGATAACTTAATATGAATTAGATTATGCCTTATCCAATTGAGAAAAAACTGGTTATCGCTGTCTCAACCAGCGCTTTGTTTGATATGGAGGAGTCGGACTCCATCTTCCGTTCACGGGGGATTGAGGCCTATCGGAAGTATCAGGAGGAGAAGATTGATGAACCGCTGCAGAAGGGGGTGGCTTTCCCCTTTATCAAGCGGCTACTCAGCCTGAATAACTCGTTCCCTAATGAGGAACCGGTGGAGGTGGTGGTTTTTTCGAAAAATAGTCCGGAGACGGGGCTGAGGGCCTTTCGCAGTATTGCGCACTATAAGCTGAATATCTCGCGCGCCTGCTTCTCGTCGGGTAAGAGTAACTTCCAGTACCTGCCGGCGTTTAATGCGTCGCTCTTCCTCTCGGCTAACGCCGAGGATACGACCAACGCTATCCGTGCAGGCTATGCGGCGGGGACTGTGCTCGAAACGAAGGTGGTGGACGATGAGAATGATACGCAGCTGCGTCTGGGTTTCGACTTCGACGGGGTGATTGCTGACGACTCAGCGGAGCAGTTCTACAAAATGAACGAGGGTAACATGAGTGCCTATCACCGCCATGAACAGCAACTGGCGGCCAATCCGCTGGAGGGCGGACCAATCGGCAAGCTTCTGCAACGCATCTCTTTCTTCCAGAAGTTGGAGAGCGAACAGGCGCAGAAGGACCCCTCGTACCGCAAGATTCTGAGCACGGCTATCATCACGGCTCGCAGTGCGCCGGCGCATGAACGGATGGTGACGACGCTGAAGAAGCTCAATATCGAGGTGGATGATGTCTTCTTCCTGGGCGGTATTGAGAAGGCCCGAATCCTGAATATCTGGAAACCGCATATCTTCTTCGACGACCAGATGGTGCACCTGGACCACCTGCAGAATGTGCCAGCGGTGCATATTCCCTTTGGCATAGCGAACGTGGAGTAGGCGGTCGCTTCCTCGCTACGGATGGGCCTCGTTCGCTGAGCGGATGGACCTCAATAGCTGATGCCGCGCTGTGCAAACTGTGCCTTGTCCTCGGGGTCAAGATCGAGTTCCTCCAGCGGCACGGCTTGGTTATGGTCGTCTAAGTAGAGACGTTCCTCAGGCTCATAGAGAGGCGAGGAGAGGTCATGCTGCGCGTTGACCAGAGGAGAGTTGACGCCGCTGACGTGGAGCAGCGTGTGGAAGAGGGAGAGGCTCGTAGAGACGGGCTGGTGGGCGTTCTGTTGCAACGCAGTATAGACCTCGGGCCACTGCGCGCGGTAGGCGGGCGAGAGCCATACCAATAAGGGCACGTGTATCTGATAATAGGTGGGTAGGGGCGAGGCATGGAGGAAGCAGCGGCGGTCGTCGTCGAAGAGGTCTTCGCCATGGTCGCTGGTGTAGAGCCATGCGGCGGGTATCTGCTCTGCGGCGAGCAGGGCGGTGAGCTGGCTCAGTATGGCATCGGTGTAGCGTAGGGAGTTGTCGTAAGCGTTGACCAACGAGGCGCGGTTCTTGTACTTCGCGTCGGTCTCATCGTCGGGCGTGAAGTGGGCCATAGCGCGCGGGTAGCGTTCGCGGTAGTTGAAGTGCGACCCATAGGCGTGGAGCACGATGAGCAGCTTCTGATAGGGGGCGTGGAGCGCCTCTTCAACGCCCTTCAGCAGGTCGGCGTCGAGGGGGATTGGGCTGTTCTCTCCCTGCTCTTCTTGGATGAAGTGATAGCTCTCTGCCTCCATGCCGAAGTAGTCGATGAAGGAGTGGTTGGGCCGCTGGTTAGAGAGGAAGAGGGTGCGGAAGCCAGCCTCGCGGAAGGCGGTAATCAACCCCTTCTGGTAGTAAATCTGATTGAAGTTACGGGCGGAGAGGGCGGAGAGGAGCATGGGCACGCTCTTGTGCGTGGTGTTGGACTCGGTCAGGGCGTCGCTGAAGGTGACGAGTCCCTCGGTCTGGCTCAACAGGGGATTGGTGTCGCGCGCGTAGCCGTAGAGCGAGAAGTTGGCGGCTCGGGCGGTCTCACCGATGAAGAGCACATAGACCTCGCGCAGCGGCGCTATGGTATCTTGGTGTACCGAAGTGGCCTCGAAGGTGAAGGCTTTCGAGCTCTCAGCGTAGTGGCTCTGCTTGGTGGCGCGGTCGATGGCCTGACAGAGGTTGTAACCAGCGTTAACGGGGTAGAGTTGGTTCTGCACCTTGTAGTTGGGCTCGATGAGGTAGAGCGTGGCTAACATCAACATACCGGCAATCAGTAGGGGCATGCCCCGTTTGCGCATCTGCATCAACCAAACGTAATCCAGTTTGGCTGGCAGGCGCCAAGTGCAGGCTCCTAATATCAGTGCGGGCAAATAGACCATGAAAACGAAGGCTACACCGGGGATGAGGTTATCGAGTAGCTCCATCGCCTCGCCGGGATTGGTAGTGACGACGTTGAGGAACATGTCCACCGCGATGACCGAGCGGCCAAAGAGGTAGAGCAACACCAGCTGGAAGGCGGCGATGAAGACCAAGGGGAAGAGAATCCAGATCATCTTGCCGGGCTTACGGCAGAAGGTGAGCACCAGAGCATAAACGGCGAGGGGAAGCACCACGTTGGTAAGCCGTGCAAGCCAGCTGAGGGGCTCGGTATAGGAGAGGCCCAGATTGGGCAGGATCAGGGCGATGAGATAGTAGAAGTAGAGGAACTTGGGTTGGCAAATCGCGTTCCAAAGGTGACGTAGTCTATTCTTCATAAGCGATGTGACGTTTAGGGTTAAAATGCCTCGTTGATATTAAAGAGGAAGCCGCTCTGGCCACTCTTGCCGAAGCCATAGTCCAGGCGGACATTAACATCCTTTTTGAACTCCCAGCGGTAGCCTATGCCGTAGTTAGGCAGCACCTGCCAGAGGCGAAGGGCGGAAAATTTGGGGAAAACGGTGCCTGCACCGGCCCAAATGACGATGCCGTTGCGCTTCCAAACATGCTGGCGCAGCTCGACGGTGGCCTCCATCTTATGCTTGTCGCGGTAACGTCCTTCGTAGTAGCCGCGCATGGTGTTCGAGTTGCCCAGCAGGGCCATCATGCCCCACGAGGGGTTGCCGAAGTTGAGTGTGCCGCGGAAATCGCCAGCTATCAATCCGCCTTTCCACACCTGGCGGTAGAGGTTGAAACGCCAGTCGGTGGTGCTGAAACTATAGTCATTGCCTAAGAAGCCGGGGTGGAAGTTCTGGCTGAGTTGGGCGTAGAGGCCGCGGTGGGGGTTGGTCATCACGTCGCGCGTGTCATAGACCATGGTGAGGCCTAAGCCGAAGTTGGTGGTGTGGCGGTCCATACCGTGGAGCAGTTCGGGCCGCTCCACCTCCTTGGCCAGTACGTAGTCAAAGGTGGCCATCGGGCCAACGTAGAAGCGAGGGGCCACACGGAAGAGGAAATCAACCTTGACGCGGGCTTGCCAGCGTTTCAACTCAGACTCGTTGGCGTCGAGGTTGCCCTCGTCGTAGCCTATGCCCCAGATTTTGCTGGGGAAGTAGAAACCGAAGAGGGTGTAGTTCAGACGGTAGCGGTCCTCAGGAAAGAGGTGGGTGCCGCGGATGCCGAGCAGGTAGAAGCCTACGGAGGAGAAGTCGCCGAAGAGCGAGACGTTAGAGGGGGGCAGCAGAGAGTCGGTAGGGTTGCTGCGGTAGAGGCCTGCAGCGACCAGACCGATACCTAACTTGGTATCGGTGCTGTAGTGCGGACCGCCAATGATGCTGAAGTCAAACTTGCGGTGTGGCTTCTCCTTGTTGGCGTCGTTGAAGTAATCTAAGAAGCGGTTAAACCATCCCTTGGGCTTCGCAGCTTGTAGGGTGTCGCTGGCCGTCACTGCATGTGACAATTCGGTGGTTTGAGCCACCACGCTTGTGGTGAGGACTAAGCAAAGTAATAGTTGAACAAATCGCTTCATACTATTTTATTTCAATTAAATACCATACCTACATTATCTACCCATAAGGTGTTGCCAGGGGTGCCTACATAGGCGCCGCCGTGGCTTGACGAGAACTGCAAGAGCAGGTGGGTAGGGGCCTCGTCTGCCTTGGCCCAGCCAATCTCTTTCACGGGTACCATCTCGCCCTTGCTGTTGCGGGCATAGTCGGTTTGACGGAGGCCCATCAACTCGGGGTTGTAGTCGGCTCGCTTCGTGATGTCTCCATAGAGGATGGGGTAGGTTGCGGCGTTCACCCACCCGTCGGTGGAGCGGCTGTAGGTCACGATGAGGGTGCCGACACGCAGGGCGGTGATTTCGCCTTGGGCGTTCTCACTGCGTTTCTGCAGCAGGAGCACGGTGATGGCTTTGTCTTGTCCGACAACCACACCCCGCTTGCTGAAGCCGGTGAGCCGGATGCGGCTGGGATGGTCCATGATCTTGGTGCGGTAGTCGTAGCGTAGGGCAGAGGGCCGTTCCGTGTAGGGGATGCCCCAGTTCATGGCTTGAACGCCCTCCTTGGTGCCGGTAATCGGCTCCTTCATGTCACCAAGGAAGATGGAGCCGGCGGCCAGTACGTTGATATTCATCAGTCCCAGTACCTTGACCTGCTCGATGTGGGTCTCCATGCGGCAGCACAATCCGCCTTCGGGACGGCTGTCGCGATAGACGGTATTGTTGGTTTTTACTACGCCCATCACCTTGGCCAGCACGTTCGAGGTGCCCCATGGCGAGCCGCCCAAATTGCTGTAGGCCTCGTTACTGGTCATCTTCTGGCTCGGCCCAATCTCATAAAGCAGCTTGTCCTTGCCAATAATA
>CAMAMO010000018.1 GCA_945836915.1 uncultured Mediterranea sp. | reverse complement strand
TCTTCAGGTCTTGCCAGTAAGGCAGTTTGTCAGCCATCAGCGGCGAGGCTCCTACTGCCCCACAAAGGGCCAAAGCAGCCAGGGCCATACGGCGTAAAGTGTGATTCATCATAGGGTAAAAGTGTTATATTAAAAAAATCTCCGTAACCCATATCATCACATAGAATGATGAGGATATTGGGGGGCGTCTGAGCAGCCGACTGCGCCCAGAGTGAGGAGGCAGAAAGTAACAGGCTCCCCCATGCGGATATGGTTCTTAAGGTATTCATAGGTTATTCATGGTGTAAAGATACAAAAGTGGTACGAATTACGGCTCAAACGCAGGTGTTTTTTTTAAATCCTTTGCATATGGCCACACCATTCGTGCCACTCTATAGTCAGATTATGATCTTACGAGATTAGGATTCTTCTCTACTTCTCAACGAAACGATACAAAACCACCTTTCAGAAAGCAATCTCAACGTACAGTTACTCTGCACCGAGTTGGCCAGTTTTTCCAACTGCCTAAACGGGCGGTTTGGAAAAAAATGCCTATCTTTGCAGCCATATTATCATTATAACGCTGTATCAAAATATGAATAGTGTGTCTGAACGTGGGGGCTCGAAGCCCCATTTCGCTTTGCTCGACGGGCTGCGCGGGGTGGCTGCGCTGCTGGTGGTGTGGTATCATCTGTTTGAGGGGTTGGCCTTTGCCGAAGGGGTCAATGGCGCTGGCGACGGCGTGATTACAGTCATTAATCATGGCTATTTGGCGGTGGATTTCTTCTTCCTCCTCTCGGGGTTTGTCATGGGCTATGCCTACGACGACCGTTGGCAGAGGGGCTTTACGGTGGGTGAGTTCTTCCGTCGGCGACTTATCCGTTTGCACCCCATGGTGTTCTTCGGTGCGGCGCTGGGTGCGGTGACCTTTATACTGGGTGGCGCCATGCAGTGGGATGGTACGCAGGTGTCGGGCGAGTGTCTCCTTCTGGCCTTGGTAGCAGGCTGCCTGATGATTCCGGCACTGCCTGGCTTGGGCTACGAGGTGCGTGGCAACGGCGAGATGTTCCCGCTTAACGGACCCACTTGGTCGCTCTTCTTCGAATACCTGGGCAATATTCTTTATGCACTGGCTATCCGCCGCCTCTCTACCCGCTGGCTGTCGGCCCTGGTTACGGCATTAGGGTCGCTTCTGGCATGGTTTGCACTGACCGACCCCTCGGGCTACGGCTGCATCGGCGTGGGGTGGACACTCGATGGGGTGAACTTCTGCGGCGGGTTGCTGCGCATGGCTTTCCCCTACACGCTGGGCCTGCTGCTGAGCCGCTGCTTCAAGCCCTGCCGCATCAAGGGGGCATTCATCCTCGCTACGCTGCTGCTCCTGGCTCTCTTCCATGTGCCACCCATCTCATCGGCGGGCGGCCTCTGTCTGAACGGTATCTTTGAGATGCTCTGCATCATCGTTGTCTTCCCGCTCATCGTCTGGTTCGGCGCTTCAGCGGCTACAGGCGGCAAGCGCACGGAGGCGCTCTATCAGGCGTTGGGACACCTCTCCTATCCGCTCTACCTCATCCATTACCCCCTGATGTACCTCTTCTATGCCTGGCTCATCCGCGAGCAGCGCTACACGTTGGCCGACACGTGGCAGGTGGCCCTGCCCCTCTACGTGGGGTGCGTAGGCCTGGCCTGGCTGGTTTATACGTATTACGAGGCGCCCGTACGCAGGCGATTGGGGCGGAAGGGTTAAGATAGGTTACGCCTCGGGGGAAAACAAAAATAAGCCAGTTTCTTTTTGCTTTTTCGCTCGGCTTGCACTATCTTTGTCCCCCAAAAGAGGTTGACTATGACGATTAAGGAATTTTTCTCATTCAAACATAATGCCCTGCTATGGGGTAATCTGATAGCCATGGTGGCAGTGGCCGTACTGATAGTGTGGGCGGTGCTCACAGGGCTCGACAGCTATACACACCACGGCGAGGCAGTGAAGATACCCGACGTGAAGGGTACCTCGCTCAACGAGGCGCAGGCCTTGATAGAGCAGGCCGGGCTTCAGGTGGCGATCTCAGACTCGTCGTACGTCAAGACGATGCCGGCGGGCTGCGTGCTAGACTGCGTGCCCGTAGCCGGTCAGAGCGTAAAGCGCGGCCGTGTAGTCTATCTGACTATCAACACCTTTGCGGTGCCGCTGAAGGAGGTGCCCGACGTGGCCGACAACAGCTCGCTGCGCCAAGCCGAGGCCTCGCTGCGTGCCGCCGAGTTCAAGCTGGACAGCGTAGAGCTGGTGAGCGGTGAACTGGATTGGGTCTATGGCGTAAAGTACCAGGGCCGATTGCTGCGCCAGGGTGAGAAGGTGCCCATCGGCGCCCTGCTGCAGCTGATGGTAGGCTGCGGCGGCGAACTGCCCTCTGACAGCGACTCTATCGCCACCATGCCCCAACAGGAGGTGATACCCGTAAAACAAGCCACACCAAGCGGCGAAGAGGATTGGTTCTGATCTCTATCCCCCCATGTTTCTACCCCATGAACGAAGAGACTCAATATAAAGAAGAAGAGGTGCTGCTGAAGGAGGAGGAGCTCCTGCTGGACGACGAGACGGACGATATTGAACCCGTAGGCGACGAGGCCCAGCTCTATGAACACTTCCGCGTGGTGGTGGACAAGGGACAGGAGATGATTCGCGTAGATAAGTACCTCTTTGACAGACTGACCAACTCATCGCGCAACCGCATCCAGAAGGCGGCAGACGCAGGCTTCGTCATGGCTAACGGCAAGCCTGTGAAGAGCAGCTACAAGGTGAAACCGGCCGACGTTATCACCGTAATGATGGACCGTCCGCGCTACGAGAACGAGGTGATTCCAGAGGATATTCCCCTCGATGTGGTCTATGAAGACCGCTACCTGATGGTGGTGAACAAGCCAGCCGGACTGGTGGTGCACCCGGGGCACGGCAACTATCGCGGTACGCTGGTCAACGCCATAGCTTGGCATCTGAAGGATAACCCCGATTATGACGCTAACGACCCCCACGTGGGGCTGGTGCACCGTATCGACAAAGATACCTCGGGCCTGTTGGTGGTAGCCAAGACGCCCGACGCCAAGACCATCTTGGGCAACCAGTTCTTCCATAAAACCACCCGCCGCCGCTACCGGGCCTTGGTGTGGGGCAACGTGGAGCAGGATGAGGGGACGGTGACCGGTGACATTGGCCGCAACCCGCGCGACCGCATGCAGATGGCGGTACTGCCCACAGGCGAAGGCAAACATGCCGTGACCCACTACCGCGTGCTGGAGCGCCTGGGCTACGTCACACTGGTAGAGTGCGTGCTTGAAACGGGCCGCACCCATCAAATCCGCGTCCACATGAAGCACATCGGACACATCCTGTTCAACGATGAACGCTACGGCGGACACGAAATCCTTAAAGGAACCCATTTTGCAAAATACAAACAATTCGTAAACAACTGCTTCGACCTCTGCCCCCGTCAGGCGCTGCACGCCATGACCTTAGGCTTCAAACACCCCGTTACGGGTGAGGAGATGGACTTTACCGCCCCCCTGCCCGCCGACATGACCGCCCTGCTGGAGCGCTGGCGAAGCTACATCAGCAACAGAGGAGAAACGGTATGAAACGTACAATCGCAATCGTAGGCGGAGGAGACACCTCCGAATATCACGTATCGCTGCGCAGCGCAGCGGGTATCTACTCTTTCATGGATAAGGAGAGATACAACCTCTACATCGTACAGATGCACGGACAGGACTGGCACGCACAGCTGCCCGACGGCTCGACGGCACCCATCGACCGCAACGACTTCAGCTTTACCCAAGCCGATGGCACTAAGGTGACCTTCGACTTTGCCTATATCACCATCCACGGCACTCCCGGCGAGGATGGCCGGCTGCAGGGCTATTTCGACATGCTCGGCATCCCCTACTCCTGCTGCGGCGTGCTGGCCGCATCACTCACCTACAATAAGTTTGCCTGCAACCAGTACCTGCGGGCCTTCGGTGTACGGGTGGCGGACTCGATGCTCCTGCGCAAGGGGCAGTACGTGCCCGACGAGGAGGTGGTGAAGAACATCGGCCTGCCCTGCTTCATCAAGCCCAGCTTAGGAGGCAGCAGCTTCGGCGTAACCAAGGTGAAGACCGTGGAACAGATTCAGCCCGCCATCGCCAAGGCCTTCGACGAAGCGCAAGAGGTGATGATTGAGGCCTTCATGCCCGGCACGGAGATTACCTGCGGCTGCTACCGCACCAAGGAGAAGAACGTAGTCTTCCCCATCACCGAGGTAGTGACTGGCAACGAATTCTTCGACTACGACGCCAAGTACAACGGCCAGGTGCAGGAGATTACCCCCGCCCGCATCCCCGACACCCTGCGCGACCGCGTACAGCGCCTCACTTTAGCTATCTACGACATTCTGGGCGCTCAGGGCATCATCCGCATCGACTACATCATCTCAGCCGACGAGAAGATCAATCTGCTTGAGGTCAACACCACCCCTGGCATGACCCCCACCAGTTTCATTCCCCAACAGGTGCGCGCTGCAGGCCTCGACATCAAGGAGGTGATGACCGATATTGTAGAGAACGGTTTCTGACAGGCCGCCATGTGGACAAGCAGACCAGTGAAACTTTAGAAATAATACCAATAGACCAAAGATATGATGACCGAATTTGATGAAATCCGCCCTTATCTTGATGAGGAGCTACCGCAGATCTACGAAGAACTGCTCTCTGACGAAGCTTTCCGCCAGGTGATTGCCGCTGTAATGCCCGACCTTCCCTTCGAGGCCGTGTCCGCTACCATGCGTGGCTGCAAAACCAAACTGGCTTTCCAGAAAACCTTCTGTTATCCATTGATCAAGAAGATCATGGCTCAGGCTACGCGCGGCGTCACGATGGACCGGTCGGCCCTGACCGACCCTGACGGGGCTTACACCTACATCTCTAACCATCGCGACATCATCCTCGATTCGGGATTTCTCTCCGTGCTCTTGGTGGATGAGGGGCAGGATACGGTGGAGATTGCCATCGGTGACAATCTGCTCATCTACCCCTGGATTAAGAAACTAGTCCGCGTCAACAAATCCTTCATTGTGCAGCGCGCTTTGACCATGCGCCAGATGCTCGAGGCCTCGGCCCGCATGTCGCGCTATATGCACTACACCATCGGTGAGAAACAGCAGTCCATCTGGATTGCCCAACGCGAGGGGCGTGCAAAGGATAGTAACGACCGCACACAGGAGAGTGTGCTGAAGATGATGGCTATAGGCGGCAGCGGCGACCTCATCGACCGCCTGATGGCGATGCACATCGTGCCGCTCTCACTCTCGTATGAATACGACCCCTGCGACTTCCTCAAGGCGAAGGAGTTTCAGCAGAAACGGGATAACCCCGATTTTAAGAAGAGCCAGGCCGATGACCTTATCAACATGCAGACGGGCCTCTTCGGCTATAAGGGACGCGTTCACTTTGCCGCAGCCCCCTGTATCGACAGGGTCTTAAGCGAGATGGACCGCTCGCTATCTAAGGGAGAGATTTTTGCACGGGTGGCCGCCTTGATAGACCGCGGCATCCATGCCAACTACCGCCTCTATCCAGGCAACTATGTAGCCGCCGACCTGCTGGCGGGCGACGCACGCTTTGCCAACCAATACAGCGCGGAGGAGAAGCAGACCTTCCTGGCCTACCTGGAGAAGCAACTGGCCCGCATCGACCTGTCCAACCGCGACGAGGCCTTCTTGCGTGAGAAACTGCTCCTGATGTACGCCAATCCGGTCAAGAACCATCTGGAGGCAATCCAAACGTCGGAGTAATGGACAGACGCAGACTCCTACCCCGCCTGACTCAGTTCCAGCGCCTGGCGCGACTCTACCAGCTGACGCCACTTTGCATCTGGGCGCCCCTTCGCCTCTTGGCAGTGCTAGGCCTACTGACGGCTTGCGGTGGCGACGATTACCACTACCCCTCGGTGCAGTTGGCCTATCTGTCGGCTGCTACGGGGAGCGATGGTTCTCTGCAACAGATTGTCACCGACCAGGGGGAGAGCTACCCCGTGGTGAGCGACCGCTCCAACCTACGCTCTACGCCCGACTCCCTGCTCCGCATCGTGAGCAACTACCTTCTCACCACCGATGAGCGAGGCGTGAAAGGAGCCGAACTCTATGCGGTGCGACAAGCCATCGCTCCTATACCCCAACCGGCCGAAGCGTTCAAACAAGGCCTCCATACTGATCCCGCAGATATTCTCTCCATCTGGATGGGGCATGACTACCTGAACCTCATCGCCCTCATCAAGGTACAAAGCAAAGGCCATCGCCTCCACTTCATTGAACAAAGCAACCGGATTGAAGGTAGCGGAAGCGATGAAGTGACCCGAGGCGGCCTAAACACCCGAAGCGAAGGCGCTCTTGGCGAAGGTACCCGTATCGTGGAGATTCTGCTCTATCACGACGCTGACGGCGACGTGCCAGCTTACAGCCAAAGAGCCTACCTCTCCGTACCGCTTCGTCACTACTTCACAGACGAGGTGCAAACCCTACAACTCACCTTCTCAGCCATCGACGAGTCTGGAGAGACAAAGAGCCATACCTTCACCCTGAAACGCTGATTCCATATATCGTTAAGTCAGAGGATTAAATGTTTTTGGGCCCCATATTTTTGTTTCTAAAAAAAAAGACGTACATTTGTCCGCATAAGCAGAGTCAATGACTAACTAAATGATTTAACTATAACGATGAAGAGTTTTACTAACGTGTTCGACCTGGGCGATTTGAATCAGGCCTTGGCCGAAGCATTTGAGATTAAGAAGAGCCGTTACCAGTACGAAGCGCTCGGCCACCACAAGACCTGCCTCCTGATTTTCTTTAATAACAGCCTGCGTACCCGCCTGAGCACGCAGAAGGCGGCTCGCAACCTGGGCATGGACGTGATTGTACTCGATGTTAATCAGGGCGCTTGGAAGTTAGAGACGGAGCGCGGCGTGATTATGGATGGCGACAAGAGTGAGCATCTGCTCGAAGCCATTCCCGTGATGGCCAGCTATTGCGACCTGATTGGTGTACGCAGCTTTGCCCGTTTTGAGAGCCGCGACGATGATTACAACGAAAAGATTCTCAATCAGTTCATCCAATACAGCGGCAAGCCCGTCTTCTCCATGGAGGCGGCTACCGGCCACCCGCTGCAGGCCTTTGCCGACTTGATTACCATCGAGGAGCATAAACGGACGGAACGCCCGAAAGTGGTGCTGACTTGGGCGCCTCATCCGCGCGCACTGCCTCAAGCCGTGCCTAACTCGTTTGCCGATTTCATGAACGAGGCCAATGTGGATCTCGTCATTACTCACCCCGAAGGGTATGAACTCGACCCCAAGTTTGTGCGTGGAGCCCGTGTGGAGTATGATCAGAAGAGGGCTTTCGAAGGGGCCGACTTTATCTACGCAAAGAACTGGGCCTGCCCAGGAGTCACCCGCCCCGAGGCTTACGGCCAGATTCTGAGTAAGGATATGAGTTGGACGGTGGATAGCGAGCACATGAGCTGGACCAACAACGCCTTCTTTATGCACTGCCTGCCTGTACGTCGCAACATGATTGTAAGCGATGACGTCATCGAGGCCCCCACATCGCTGGTCATCCCCGAAGCGGCCAACCGTGAGATTTCAGCCACCGTCGTGCTGAAACGCCTGCTGCAGAGCCTCTGATTCACGTCAAGCAGCAAGAGAGACTCTGATCCTTAGTCAGACAGTCAATCAAACAGAGCACTCCAGACTGCTCTCCAGACTGCCTGTCAGACCGCTCTTCAGAGAAACACCAAAGCCTATTCTCTGCATGCATCATACGCAAATGCCATCAGGAGATACCAGACTTCATTATACTCAAGAAGATGAACGACCTTGGTCGTACACTTGAACGACCTCACAGGGCAACCACAATAAAAAGCCGTCCCCTCTAAATCAATAGAAGGGACGGCTTTTTATGAGAAGATTAGTATTCCAGATTGATGCGTTCGCCTCGGATGGCTTCGTTTAGAAAGATGGAGGCCGATTCGGTGAACTTCTCCTCAGCTTCGGTAGTGCGATAGACACACCGTCCACCCTTCGTACATTTCTTATCCATCTCGGGGTGACGCTGAAGATAATCCTTCAAACTGTTGGCTACCCAGCTGCCTTGCGAAATGACCTGCACCCCTTGGGGCAGATACTTCTCAATCTTGGGTAGCAGCAGAGGGTAGTGCGTACAACCCAGAATAACGGTGTCAATCTCTGGATCTTTAGCCATCAACTCGTCCAGATACTTCTTGACGAAGTAGTCGGTTCCGTCACCTTCAGCCTCATTGTTTTCAACCAGAGGCACCCACAAGGGGCAGGCCTGGCTGCTCACCTGGATATCAGGAAAGAGTTTCCGAATCTCCAGTGGGTAGGATTGTGAGAGGATGGTGCCATTGGTCGCCAAGATACCGACGTGGCGGTTTCGGGTAATAGCACCGATACCTTCCACGGTAGGACGAATCACACCAAGCACGCGGCGCGTGACGTCCAAATGCGGCAGGTCGTTGATTTGTATTGTGCGAAGCGCCTTGGCCGAAGCGGTATTACAGGCTAAGATAACCAAATGGCAACCCATTTCGAAGAGTTTGGTGACTGCCTGGAGTGTGAATTCATAGACAATCTCAAACGAACGGGTACCATAAGGGGTGCGGGCATTGTCGCCTAAGTAGATGTAATCATACTGAGGCATCACCTGCTTGATTTCGCGCAGGATGGTCAGCCCGCCGTAGCCCGAATCGAATACGCCAATAGGGCCTGGCGCCGTAGGTAACGATTGTCGAGCCATTATTTAACGCCTAACTGGGCCTTAACCTTTGCAGTAACGTCAACGCTCTGTGAGCCAACGAAAGCGATGGGAGTGCGAGCCAAATCAAAGATATAAACCACACCTTCAGCCTTACCTACAGCCTGAATGGCATCGTCCAGCTTCTTATAGATGGGGGTCATAGCGTCCTGCTGAGCCTTCTGCATAGCTTGGTAAGCCTCCTGCTGGAACTGCTCTTGGCGTTGAGCCATGTCCTGCAACTCTTTCTGGCGACGCTCTGCAATGGTCTTAGGCAGTGAATCAGCCTGAGCCACGAACTCCTGGTATCTCTTATTGAACTCTTCCTGTGTACGCTGCATCTCTTCCTGATACTTCTTAGACATCGCGTCAAGGTCAGCCTGTGCCTTAGTGAACTCAGGCATCACAGTGATAATCTCTTGAGAGTTGAGGTGAGCGAACTTAGCCTGTGCCATCACTCCGAGGGGGAGGATAAACATCAAGGCAGCGATAGCGATTTTCTTAAGCATAATGTAAACTGTTTTAGTTATGAAATGAATTAATTATGATATCCCATTTGGTCCAGTACCTCATCGCTGATGTCGATGTCGGGGCTGGCAAAAAGTATGCTGCTGGCCGAGGCACGGTCGATAACGGCGGCATAGCCGCGGCGGGTAGCGATGGTTTTAACCGCTTCATAGACCTGGTCTTCGATGGGTTGCAGCAGCTGTTGTTGTTTCTTCTGCAGTTCTCCTTCGGGGCCGAAATATTTGCGACGCAAGTCAGATGCGGCCTTTTCTTTAGCAATCACGGCCTCCTCGCTCTTTTGGCGTTCGGCCTTACTCATGGTTTCCACCTTAGCCTGATAGGCTGAAAAGAGTTGTTTAGCCTCTTGTGCCAATTTATCCACTTCAGCCTGCCATTGTTTCGAGGCTGACTCAATCTGCTTGTTGGCCTGCTCATAGGCAGGGATGTTGCCCAAGATATACTCCATATCAACCAGGGCGAATTTCTGTGCGTGGACGGCCACTGCCATAAACAGGGAGATGACCGTCAAAAATAGACTCTTTTTCATACTTCTTCTCTTGGTTTATATAGGTTAGAATTCTTGTCCTAAGATAAAGTGGAACTGGCTGCCACCGTAGCTTGAGCTACCACGTATCTTGTCGAAACCGTAAGCCCAGTCAATACCCATCATACCGATCATGGGGAGGAAGATACGTACGCCGACACCAGCCGAACGCTTCAGTTCGAAGGGGTTAAACTGGTTCACTTCGTGCCAAGCGTTACCGGCCTCTACAAAGGTCAGAGCGTAAATGGTGGTACTGGTCTCGAGCATCAAGGGGTAACGCAACTCAAGCGCCATACGCGAGTAGGCATAACCCTCATTGCCGTATGAGGCGATAGATCCGTTTTCGTAACCACGCAGAGCGATGGTCTCAGTAGCATAGCTGGAGTAGCCAGTCATACCGTCACCACCCACCTCAAAGGTTTCAAAGGGCGACTTCTTATGCTTGTTGTAGTGTCCCAGCAGACCGAACTCTACACGTCCCATCAACACAGGTGTGCGCTTCACAGTCATGGGGTCCATCAACGGAATATAGAGTTTGGATTTGAATTTCCACTTGTGGTACTCAATCCATTTATGCATCTTGTTGACATCGTCTTGATTGCCGGTGTCATACTTGCTGTAGTCCTTGCCGTCGAAGAGTGAGTAAGGAGGGGTGAACTGCGCAGAGAGCGAGAACTCTGAACCCTGACGGGGGTAGATAGGGTTATCAACCGAATTACGGCTCAAGGTGAGGTTCAAGCTGAGGTTGTTACAGTTTCCGTTGGTGACGAGGAAGTATTGCCAGTCGCGCAACACGTAGCGTTGGTAGGCCAGCTCGGCGGTAATCTGGAAGTAGTCGTCGGGCCAGCGGAGGCGCTTACCGAACATCACCGAGACACCATACATCTGGATGCTCTTATCGGGGTCATAGTAGTTCTCGTAGCTGTTGTAGTTACCGTAGTTATACATACCGTAGCCATACATGCCGCTGTAATAACTGTTGTAATAGTTGTTCATGTAGGCGCTGTTGTAGTAGTTGCTACTGATATCGGTCTGGCGTGAGTAGAAGGCGGATACCGAGAAGGCATTCGGGCGCTTGCCACCAAACCAGGGGTCGAAGAACGAGATACTGTACTGCTGGTAGTATTTGGCGTTGGTCTGTCCGCTGAGCGTAAGGGTCTGACCATCACCCTGGGGCAGAATACCGCGATAGTTCTCTCCTGGATGGAGCAGGTTAGCCAGTGAGAAGTTGGTGAACTTCAGACTCAGCTTACCGATAACACCCGTCTGACCCCAACCGGCTGAGAATTCTACCTGGTCGTTAGCCTTTGAAACGAGAGGGAAGGAGATGTCCACCGTACCATCCTCCGGACGGGGCTGGATGTCGGGTTGCAGCTGTTCAGGATCGAAGTGACCCATCTGTTGGATTTCGCGGAGTGAACGCATCAGGTCCTCGCGGCTGAAGAGTTCGCCCGGACGGGTACGCAGCTCACGACGAACCACATTCTCATAGAGTCGGTCGTTACCGCTGATGTTGATCTTGTTAATCGTAGCCTGACGCCCCTCGTAGATACGCATCTCCAGGTCGATGGAGTCGCCTACGATATTTACTTCAACAGGATCGAGGCTATAGAAAAGGTAACCGTTGTTGTAGTAGAGGTTACCGATGGCATCGTCGTCGGTGGTGGTGCGTTCTTCCAGCAACTTCTGGTTATAGACATCACCCTTCTTCATCTGCAGCATGTAGTTCAGCTGCTCTGAAGGATAGAGGGTATTACCCACCCACGTAACGTTACGCAGGTAGTACTTCTGGCCTTCGTCGATGCGGAGGAAGACGTTAACCGTGCGGTCATCATAGGGTGAGATGCTATCTTCCACAATCATGGCATCGCGGTAACCCAGCTCATTATACTTATCAATAATCAGCTGCTTGTCGGCCTCGTAGTTCTCTTCCACAAACTTCTTGGTACGGAAGATGGTAGAGAGTTTGTTCTTCTCGTTGGTTTTCTTCATCACCTTCTTCAACTTCTTGGTCTTGAGAGCCTGGTTACCAACGATGGTGATTTTATGCACCTTCACCTTCTCCTTCTTGTCGATATTGACATCCACGATTACCTGGTTCTTGTTCTGCGGGTCATCTCGTTGGTTGATGATGACCTCTGCATTCTTAAAGCCCTTATCGTCGAAGTAGCGTTTTGCCAGCGTTTTGGCGCGGTCGATGATGTTCGGAGTAATCTGTCCGCCTTTGATCATGCCGATTTTACTCTCCAGGTCCTCACGTTCCGACTTCTTCACGCCGTGATAGACAATATCTGATACACGCGGACGCATCGTCAAATGAATGGTGAGCCAGATCTTATCCCCTTCAATTTTGTCGGCCGTAATCTCCACGTCCGAGAAGAGACCGTGGCGCCAGTAGCGTTTACAAGCCTGAGTGATTTCATCACCCGGCACGGTGATAATCTGCTTCTTCACCAAGCCGGAGAGGCCGATGAGCACGTAGTCTTCGTAGTTCTGCGCTCCTTCTACCTTGATGTCGGCAATCTCATACTTCTTGGGTGTACCCGAGTAGAGGATAACCGGCTTCTCCTCTTCAGCGGCAGGCAAATCCTGCGCCTGCGTGGGGAGGCTGATAAGCAGAAGGCAGCTCAGGGCTGCAATGAGAGTCAATATACGATATTGCATAGGGTCTAATTAGGGTTTCTGTGTTAGATAATCTGTTCACTGGTTTTACCGAAACGGCGTTCACGCTGCTGATAGTCGCAGATAGCCTTGCAGAGGGCCTCTTCGCGAAAGTCGGGCCAGAAGGTGTCGCAAAAGTAGAGTTCGGTGTAGGCGGCCTGCCAGAGAAGGTAGTTGCTGAGACGAATTTCGCCTCCGGTACGGATCAGCAAGTCGGGATCAGGCATGAACGAGGTAGTGAGATGCGCCGTGATGAGCTCATCGTTGACCTCTTCAGGTTTAATCAGCCCTTGTGCTACCTTTTGTGCAATCTGTCGGGTGGCTTCGGTCAGTTCCCAACGCGAGGAGTAGCTCAAAGCCAGCACCAGGGTCATGCCCGTATTGACTGCCGTATGCTCGATGCAGCGGTTTAACCGGTCGCGCACATTGGCAGGAAGTTTCTGGATGTCGCCAATCACGCGGAAACGGATGTTATTCTTCATGAAGGTCTCCTCCTCAATCGAGTCAAAGAGCAGCGCCATCAAGGCAGCCACCTCGTTCACGGGTCGGTTCCAGTTCTCAGTAGAGAAGGTGTAGAGGGTGAGGAAACCTACGCCCAGACGGGCAGCCTCTTCGGCAATAACATGTACCGTTTCAGCGCCAGCCTGATGGCCGAAGCAGCGCTCTTTACCCATCTGTTTGGCCCAGCGTCCGTTGCCGTCCATAATGATGGCGATGTGCTGCGGTATGCGGTTGCGATCTATTTGGTCTCTGTAACTCATGCGTCTTGAATTAGAGGTTTGAAGCAAATCCCAAGCGGTTGAGACGGCCGCGCCATACGGTGCAGGTGGTGCCTTTAGCGGTGATAACCCACAGGTAGTCGCGTTTCTCAGCGTCGCTGACTGTTGGGTCGCTCAGGATGGTATAAGGGTTCTCTCCGTCCATCTCCGTGGGCAGAAGGAATTTCTTTTCAGTTGCTTCCCAAACGATGCCGGTCTGCGAGGTGTAGATGGCATCGAGCGCTCCACCCATACAGGTGAAGAGGTTATTATAATAGGTAATGAAGGGCTTCTCGAAAGCGGGGCATCCACTGTCGCCGCCATTGCCCATCAAGGCCCAGTCGTCTGCAGTGAGCGAGAACCAGGGTGCCAGGCTAGAGGCATCGGCCACGGGTTGGCCAGCTACGACACTCTTACCTACGCCGTTGGCTGTGGTCATGGCGGTGAAGGATAGGTTCTTCAAGGGGAACTGCTCATCAACCACCTCGCCCATCAGCCATTGCATGCCGTCGGTGGTGGTGACAAAGCGGTTTACGCCCTCCTCATCGGTGCGAATGGCCACCATGGTCTCAGCCTTCTGCGTCACCTCATTGGCCGGGTAGGTACCCACCAACGTCACAATCGAACCGCTGAGCTGGGCATCAATCGTCCACTCACGGCCATCGGTGGAGCGATAGAGTTCGCCATCGGTGGTGGCTACATAGAGCGTCGAGGCAAATAGGCGCAGCGTGGAGAGATCAGCTGTAGCTGGCAGACCGCTGAGTGAAGCCTGGCTCCAACCGTTACTTAAGGCCCCCTTGTCGTGGCGGTAAAGTTCGCCAGCCGAGGTGTAGAGCAGCAACTCCTCACCCAAGAGAATCGCCTGCAGCGACTCAGCCGGAGTGGTCAGGGCGAGCGGATCGTTATCACTCAGTCTGCTCCAAGTCAAGCTGTCAGGGTCTTGAAGGTGGACACGGATTTGCAGGGTATAGTTGGCGGTGGTACCGTCAGCAGCATGGGTAATCAGCTTGATGCCGTTTCCGCCCTGAGCATTGATAGCAGGGCGAAGATCGAGCGAATCGGTCGTGCTGAGCAGGGTATCCTGCGGTGCACCACTCGTCACCCATCCCGTGCACGAGAGGGTATCAATCAAGATACGGTCTAAAATCGTATCGGCCCCCATAGGCAGGGAGTCTTTGTTGTATATCAGGCGTTCCACCTGGTCAATCGAGAATTTATAGTGCTTCCCGTGGATGGTGTCCAGACCGAAGGCGTAGATGGAGGGGTCGGAGCTATAGACAACCGTTTCGTCCGAATCCATACAGGCGCTGAAGGCCACTGACAGGAAGATAAAACTCGCAATGATCGATAAAAACTTCATTCTCATTTCTAAGTCGCAGTTTATTTACAAGTTGCAAAAATAGGAACAATTTTTTCTATAATCCGCATTCAATAGAAGATTTATATAAAATTATAGATAATCAGCCCTATTTTCCCGACTTTTGCCCATTATTCAACCCTTTTTCTCAAGAATTAGCGCCGTTTCTTTCCCGTTAAGGTCATGGCGGATGGTGTGACCGAAATAGCTTCGTTGTTCCACTGTTCGGTTGTTCTTCAGGATTGGAGCCACCACGCCTTGACCGATAAGCAGCGGTGCCTCTTCTACAAAAGCTTCGTCCCAAAGTCCGGCATCGATGAAGGATTGCAGCACCTGGCTGCCCCCTTCGACGAGGAGCGATTGCACCCCCTCTTGATAAAGAGCAGAGGCAATCTGCTGAGGGAGAGGCTGAGAGAAATCAATCGCCTTGTAGAAGAGATTTTGGCGGAGGCCGGAGTGGCTCTGGTCTGAGGGGAGAGGTGCCTCCTTATCCGTCAGCACCAAGGTAGGCTGGGTGCCATCGAAGAGGTGCAGATTTTGGGGGAGGGATAGGAGGCGGTCGGTCACCACACGGAGTGGTTGCGGACCGCTCCAGCAGCGTACGTTCAGCGAGGGGTTATCGAGCAGCGCCGTTCGGCGACCCACCAAGATGGCCTTATGCTCCGCCCTCAGCCGATGCACGCGCATCTGAGTGAGCGGTGAGGAGAGGTGCACCGGCTCCCCCCCGGTGCGCAGGCGGTCGATGAAACCATCGGCACTCTGAGCCCACTTCAGGGTGATATAGGGTCGTTTCTTGAGGTGGAAGGTGAGGAAGCGGCAAATCAGCTGTCGGCACTCCGCCTCAAGCAGCCCAGTCACCACCTCGATGCCTGCCGCCTTCAGTTTGGCTATGCCCCGTCCGGCCACCTTCTCAAACGGGTCCAAACAGCCCACCACCACGCGCGGTATCTGCTTCTCTACAATCAGGTCGGCACAGGGTGGCGTCTTGCCGTAGTGCGAACAGGGCTCTAAGCTGACGTAGAGGGTAGCCCGGCGCAGCAGTTCAGGCTGGCGTACTGACCGGATGGCGTTCACCTCGGCATGTGCCTGACCGCAACGGGCATGGTAGCCCTCGCCAATGATACGCCCGTCACACACAATCACAGCCCCCACCATGGGGTTCGGTGCCGCGTAGCAACACCCGTTTTGCGCCAGTTCAATACAGCGCCGCATGTATTTTTCTTCAATATCCATAGTTGTCAATCCAAAAACATTCTCTATTTTTGCAGTCGCTATGCCCCATGTGTGGAGTTTCTCACCCACAGGAACTCAGCCACAGGAGTTTCCACTCTATATATAATATATATAATAAGGTATAGTGTCAAGCAGCGTAAAACCTTCAAAAAAACCGTTTCAATATGCATCAACTGGCTCAGGAGATTTGCCGCAGGCTCGAAACCTGCTACCCTCACCGCGAGGCTCAAGCGTTAACCCGCATCCTTTGTTGCGAGGTGCTGGGGCAGCGCGATGTGGACTTTTACCTCGGCAAAGATACGAATTTATCTGAAAACGACCGCCGAAAAGTGGAAGACATTATCCGTAGGCTACTCCATTTTGAACCGATTCAGTATATTCAGGGTGAAGCCCCCTTCATGGGATGGCGTCTGAAGGTGACCCCCGACGTGCTGATTCCCCGTCCGGAGACGGCAGAACTGGTAGAACTCATTGCCTCGCAATGGGCCTCCACTCCCCAGCCGCTCCGCCTGCTCGACATCGGCACTGGCAGCGGCTGTATCGCTGTCACCCTGGCCCATCTCCTCCCTCAAGCCGAGGTAGAGGCGTGGGACCTCTCGCCCTCAGCGCTGGCCGTAGCCCGCGAGAACGCCGCCCGTGTAGGATGCCGCGTCAGCTTCAGCCAGCACGATGTGCTCACCTTCCAGCCCCCCAGCCATCAGCACAGCCACTACGACCTCATCGTCAGCAATCCCCCCTACATCTGCGAATGCGAAGCCGCCCAGATGGAGCGCAACGTGCTCGACTGGGAGCCCCGCATGGCCCTCTTTGTACCCGATAGCGACCCGCTGCGCTTCTACCGCCGCATCGCCACCCTGGGCCATCAACTGCTGCGACCCCAAGGGATGCTCTATTTTGAAATCAACCGGGCCTACGGCGAGGAGGTGGTGCAGCTGCTTCAGGATCAAGGCTACCGCCAAGTGGAGCTGCTCAACGACCTGCAAGGCAATCCCCGCATGGTTTACGGACGAAAAGATTAACCACTCTCATAACCGATGGAACAGAAAGAACCCCGCTCACTCACCCCGCTTGAGGCCTATGCCCGCCTCACCGCCCGCTGCGCCTCCGCCGAGCATTGTCTGGCCGAGGTGCGCGACTGGCTCCGCCGCTGGCGCGTAGAGGCCAACGCCATAGAGCCCCTGCTGCAACGCTTGGTGGAGGAGCGCTACATCGACGAAACCCGCTACTGCCGCGCCTTTGTGCGCGACAAGGCCCGTTTTGCCCACTGGGGCAAATATAAAATCGCCCAAGCCCTGGCCATGAAGCGCATCCCCGAGTCAATCTACCGCCCCCTGCTCAACCAACTCGACGACGAGGAGGATTACCTCAATACCCTGCGCCGCTTGATTGAGGCCAAACAGCGCACCCTCAAGGCTGGCACCCCCTACGAGCGGAAGGCCAAACTGATTCGATTTGCCTTAGGTCGAGGCTACTCCATGGAGGATATTAGCCAAATTATCCCCGATTTTGAGGAAAATGAGGCGGACGAGTAAAAATAGTGCGGATTCTCTTTTCTCAATTCAATCCGTTTCGTTAATTTTGCAACCAAAATATCATCAAAACATTTTATTGTTGCTATGAAGACTTTAGAAAAATTGTTCGCAGAGAAATTGCTGAAGATAAAGGCAATTAAAATTCAGCCCGCTAACCCCTTTACTTGGGCCTCAGGCTGGAAGTCACCCTTCTATTGCGATAACCGCAAGACGCTGTCGTACCCCTCTCTGCGTAGTTTTGTAAAAACGGAGATTACCCGCTTGATTATGGAGCGCTTCGGCCAGGTCGATGCCATTGCCGGCGTAGCCACGGGTGCCATCCCTCAGGGTGCATTGGTAGCCGATGCCCTAAACCTCCCCTTTGTCTATGTACGCTCTACCCCCAAGGACCACGGCCTGGAGAATCTGATTGAAGGTGAGCTGCGCCCCGGTATGAAGGTGGTTGTAGTAGAAGATTTGATTTCAACCGGTGGCAGTAGCCTGAAGGCTGTTGACGCCATCCGCCGCGACGGCTGCGAAGTGATTGGTATGGTAGCCGCTTACACCTACGGCTTCCCCGTTGCCGAAAAGGCCTTCAAAGAGGCCAAAGTACAGCTCGTTACCTTGACGAACTACGAGGCTGTGATGGATGCAGCGCTCCGCACCGGATACATTGAAGAGGCCGACATCGCGACGCTGAACGAGTGGCGTAAGGATCCCGCTCACTGGGGGTAACCGCTGGCTTAGCCTCCTACTGACGTTAATTAATTTGCTCTCTTTAACTATAGTATAATCCAGAAAGAATAGTTTGGACGCTCCCTTCACCGGAAGCGCCCAAGCCGTTCTTTCTCTCTTTTACAAACAGACCTCTCTTAGAGATTTACCCTTTAGAAATCCCCCCATATATGGAAAAATTCGAAAGTAAACCGCGTATCCTTCAGGCCTCTTGCGAGGAGGTCTATGCCAAATTGTCAAACATCAAGGCGTTAGAGCAGTACAAACAGTTCATGCCAGCCGATAAAGCCCAATCGTTTACCGCAGACGAGGATAGCATCACCTTCGAGATGCCTCCGGTAGGATCCGTCAAGCTCCAGGTCACTGAGCGCGTACCCAACACCAGCCTCCGGCTCGATGCTGTCAACTCGCCCCTCGCTTTCTTCCTGATGTTCGAACTGAAGCCCCTTTCTGAAGCCCAATGCGAAGCAAAGCTCTCTGTTCATGCCGAGCTCAACTTCTTCCTGAAGGGCATGGTGCAAGGCCCCATCAACCAGGCCTTGGAGAAGCTCTCTGACCTGCTCGACAAGGTTTTCAACCAGCACGCCCTCTAATTCAATAACTACGTTTTTTACATAATCAGACTATTCATAACAGCCATGGCAACTAAACTTTGGGAAAAATCCACGGAGGTCAATAAGGAGATTGAGCGCTTTACCGTGGGGCGCGACCGCGAGATGGATCTCTATCTGGCCAAGTACGACGTCTTGGGCTCCATGGCCCACATCACGATGCTGCAGAGCATCAACCTGCTCACAGCCGACGAACTGCAGCAGCTCCTGGCCGAGCTGAAGCAGATCTACGCCCAGGCCGAGCGGGGCGAGTTTGTCATCGAAGAGGGCGTAGAGGATGTGCACTCGCAGGTGGAGCTGATGCTGACCCGCCGTTTAGGCGATGTAGGCAAGAAGATACACAGCGGTCGCTCGCGCAACGACCAGGTGCTCGTTGACCTCAAGCTCTTCACCCGCGCCGAAATCAAGTCGGTAGCCGAGGCCGTAGAACAGCTCTTCCACGCCCTGATAACCCAGAGCGAGCGCTATAAAGAGGTGCTGATGCCCGGTTACACCCACCTGCAAATCGCCATGCCCTCCTCCTTTGGTCTCTGGTTTGGCGCCTACGCCGAGAGTTTGGTGGACGACATGCTCTTCCTTCAGGCCGCCTTCCGCCTCTGCAACCGCAACCCCTTAGGCTCTGCCGCCGGCTACGGCTCCTCCTTCCCCCTGAACCGCACCCTGACCACCCGTCTGCTGGGCTTCGATTCGATGAACTATAACGTAGTCTATGCCCAGATGGGACGCGGCAAGATGGAGCGCAACGTAGCCTTTGCCCTCGCCTCCATAGCCGGCACCATCGCCAAGCTGGCCTACGATGCCTGCCTCTTCAACAGCCAAAACTTCGGCTTCGTCAAACTGCCCGACGACTGCACCACCGGCTCCAGCATCATGCCCCACAAGAAGAACCCCGACGTCTTCGAGCTGACGCGCGCCAAGTGCAACAAGCTACAGGCCCTGCCCCAGCAGATTATGATGATAGCCAACAACCTGCCCTGTGGCTACTTCCGCGACCTGCAGATTATCAAAGAGATTTTCCTGCCCGCCTTCCAGGAGTTGAAGGATTGCCTCCAGATGACCACCTACATCATCCAGGAGATGAAGGTCAACACCCACATCCTCGACGACGAGCGTTACGCCCCCATCTTCAGTGTGGAGGAGGTCAACCGCCTCGCCCGCGAAGGGATGCCCTTCCGCGACGCCTATAAGAAGGTAGGCCTCGACATCGAAGCCGGTCGCTTCGTACCCTGCAAAGAGGTGCACCACACCCACGAAGGCAGCATCGGCAACCTCTGCAACGAGGCCATCAGCCAGCTGATGGAGCAGGTGGTAGAGGGCTTCAACTTCCGCACCATGGAGGAGGCCGAACGCCAACTCTTAGGTCGATAACGCAAAGAGAAAAGAAACGGAGCATAACCGAAAAACTTAAATTTAAACCATTTATTTTTTAGCCTATGAAACAGCGTATTTCACTCTGTTGCGGATTGATTCTATCCGCCGTGCTCTCTTCATGCGGCGTCTCTGAGCCTCAGAGCCGACCCTACAACGAAGGGATTAACCTCATTCCTACGCCCCAGTCGTTAGTTGAGACCGAGGGACGATTTGTACTGAAAAATGGCATGCAGATGGGGGCTGCTACCCCTGAAGCCCAGAAAGTAGCCCAGTTCTTCGCTACCAAGCTGAAGAGCGCTACCGGCTACACCCTGCCCGTAGCCCAAGAGGGCGTCATCGCCCTGAACATCGACCCCACGGTAGCTGGTGGCAACGAAGCCTACACCCTGCGCGTTACGCCCGACAGCGTACTGGTAGCCGCACCCTCAGCCCACGGCCTCTACTACGGTATGCAGAGCTTTATGCAGCTGCTCCCCGCCGAGGTAGAGAGCAGCAAACTGGTGCGCCAGATTGCCTGGAGCGCACCTGCCGTTGAGATTGCCGACGCCCCCCGCTTCGGCTACCGCGGCGTGATGATGGACCCCTGCCGCCACTTCATGACCGTTGACGATTTGAAGCGCATGATTGATGCCCTCTCACTCTTCAAAATCAACCGCCTCCACTGGCACCTCACCGAGGACCAAGGATGGCGTATCGAAATCAAGAAATACCCCAAACTGACCGAGGTAGGCTCACGCCGCATTGAGGGCGAAGGCTACGAGCACAGCGGTTACTACACCCAAGAGGAGGTGAAAGAGGTGGTAGCCTATGCCGCCGAGCGCTTCATCACCGTGGTACCCGAAATCGAGCTCCCCGGCCACGAGCTCTCCGCCATCGCCGCCTACCCCGAACTCTCCTGCCAAGGCAAGCCCATCACCCCCCGCATCATCTGGGGTGTAGAGGACATCGTGATGTGTGCCGGTAAGGAGGAGACCTTCCACTTCCTGGAGGATGTGCTGGCCGAGGTGGCCCAGCTCTTCCCCAGCGAATACATCCACATCGGTGGTGACGAGTGCCCCAAGTCCAGCTGGAAACAGTGCCCCCTCTGTCAGAAGCGCATCCGCGACGAGCACTTGCAGGCCCGCGA
>CAMAMO010000017.1 GCA_945836915.1 uncultured Mediterranea sp. | reverse complement strand
ACCGCCGTAGACGGTTTTGCAGACCGTTGACTAAGCCACTCATCCAAGGTACCAAGAGCACTTGCAGTAGGGTTGTTTCCCATTTGCGGTTGCAAAGGTAGTGATTATTTTTGAATTACCAACTATTCTGAGCGATTTTTCTTCAAAAATTTCTGCTTATCGCTGCACGTCTTCTGCTTGGATTGATACAAATCCCTTAATTCACAATGACTTGTGCAGTTCTTGCACGGATTATCATTTCTCTCCGTTTGCTGAAAAAAAAGCCAAAACCGATGGCCTGTATAGCCAATAGCCAGCAGTACGAGCAGCAAAACTGCCACGACTTGCCAATCTGCAAACATTGACAGCACCCCTCCTATCCCTAAAAAAAGCGAACTCATAGCAACCACCCTCCTATCTCATGGATGATGAAGGTGACAATCCAGGCCAGGGCGGTGGTGTAAAGTGCCGCAAAGAGGGCCCAATGCCACTTGCCCGACTCCTGACGGATAGCCGCCAACGTGGCAATGCAAGGGAAGTAGAGCAAAGCGAAGACCATGAAGCAGAAGGCGGTCAACGGCGCAATGGGAATACGCTCTGCCAAGGCTACGCTGCTGGCCTCGGGGTCACTGGCATAGAGCACACCCAGCGTGCTGACCACTAACTCCTTGGCTCCGGCACCGGTCAGCAAGCCTACGCCCAAACGCCAATCAAAGCCCAGCGGCTCTATCAGCGGCTCGATGGCCTGGCCTATCTGACCGATATACGACGCTGTCTGCTGCTCTTCCAAAGTCATCCCCTCCGTGCCACGCGGGAAGTAGCCTAACGCCCAAATCAGGATAGAGGCCACCATGATGATGCCTCCCATCTTGCGCAGGTACTGCTGTCCCTTCTCCCAAGTGTGGCGGAAGATGGTGCGCCAGGTAGGCATGCGGTAGGGCGGCAGCTCCATAACGAAGGGGGTATCATCGCCCTTGACCAGGAAACGGCTGAAGAGACGTGACATCAAGACGGCCAAGACGATACCCAGCGCATAGAGGGCCAGCAGAACCAAACTGGCCTGATGAGGGAAGAAGGCCCCAACCAACACCAGATAGATAGGCAAACGGGCGCTGCACGACATCAGCGGAACCACCAGCATGGTGATGAGCCGGCTCTTGCGGTTCTCAATCGTACGCGACGCCATCACCGCTGGCACGTTGCAGCCAAAGCCCATAATCAGCGGAATGAACGACTTGCCATGAAGTCCCATCTTATGCATAATCTTATCCATGATGAAAGCCGCACGGGCCATATAGCCCGAATCCTCCATTATCGAAATGCAGAAATAGAGAATCAAAATATTGGGTAAGAAGACGATAACGCCCCCTACACCGCCCACGATACCATCAACCAACAGGTCTTTCAAAGCCCCATCGGGCATGTAGTTTCTCAACAGCGAGCCGATAGCATCTACCGCCCATTCGATGGCCTGCATCGGATATTCGCCGAGCACGAAGGTGCCCTGGAACATCAGGTAGAGAAAGAGGAAGAAGATAGGATAGCCCCAGATGCGATGGGTGACGATGGAGTCGATAACCTCCGTGGTATGCTCCCTGTCCTGATGACTATCTACAAAGGTCTCGCGCAAGGCGCCGGTAATAAAACCGTACTTGGCGTCGGTTATAGCCTGTTCGCTGTCTTCGTTGAGCACCTTTTTCAGTCGGTCTGCCTCGTTGTTACGCAGACGGAGAATCTCCTCTCCATTGGGCAGCGAAGCCACCAGCTGCTCCAGCTCCTTATCGTTTTCAAGCAGTTTGATGGCCAGGAAGCGGGTGGAGTATTTATGGCGAATCTGCTCGTTCCGGCCAATGGCCTGCTTCACCACCTCGATGCTTCGCTCTATCTCCTTGCCGTGGTTGATGTGAATATGGCGGTAGAAGTTGGTCGATTTTCCCTCATCGCTGTGGCTGCCAAAGGCATGGTCGGGCACATACTGCCGGTGCCAATCCTCAAGGTCACTCATCACCTCGGGTTTGACGTGCCCCTTTTTGTCGATGAAATCACTCCCCTCGTAAATGCCGATGATGGTATGGAAAAGCTGGTCCACTCCCCTACCCGTACGGCTCACCGTGGGCACCATGGGCACACCGAAGAGGCGCCCTAACGTCTTGTAATCCAGCTTGTTGCCGCTGGCTTCGAACTCATCAAACATATTGAGTGCCATCACCATACGCACGTCCATGTCGATAAGTTGCGTGGTGAGGTAGAGATTGCGCTCCAGGTTGGAGGCATCGACTACGTTGAGGATGATATCTGGCGTTTCGTCAATGATATGCCGGCGCACGTAAATCTCCTCGGGCGAATAGGCCGAGAGTGAGTAGGTGCCGGGCAGGTCAACGAGCCGGAAGTGATAACCCTGAAACTCGAAGAAGCCCTCCTTGGCGTCAACGGTCACGCCGCTGTAGTTGCCCACATGTTCGTGAGCGCCCGAAGCGACGTTGAAGAGCGAAGTCTTGCCACAGTTCGGATTGCCCACTAAGGCCACATTGATGGTGCGCCGCTTACCCAGAGCCAGACGCTTCATCTGCTCATCGCTGAGATGCACCTCCGCTGTCAGTCCGCCTAAGAACTCCGTGGGCTGCGACTGCTTCAGGGCCTCCTGTTCGCTGATTACCTCAATCTGTTCCGCCTCTTGGCGTCGCAGTGAGATTTCATAACCCATCACCCGATACTTAATCGGGTCCTTCAGCGGAGCGTTGAGCACCACCTCCGCCGTTTTACCCTTCACAAAGCCCATCTCCACAATCCGCTTGCGGAAGCCACCATGGCCCATCACCTTGACGATGACGCCCTTCTCACCGGTATTCAACTCAGACAATCTCATAATTCAATCTCTATTTCTGGGGGCAAAGATAATAGGAATGCAGATTGCAAACAAATTATTTAGATTGTTTTTAAATAAAAGGCAAAGAAATAAGCCTAATTGATGTAGAGGAAGCATGGGGATTAGAGGTGGCTCTGAACCACAGTTTCCCTTAGCATCCTCTTAGCATGCTCTTACCATCCTCTTAGCACGCTAAGGGAAACATAAGGTAATGATAGGGTGATGAAGGTGTTATCACGGTCATATATGTTTCTCTCTCCTTGGCTTGGCGTTTCCTTACACAGTCTCCGTCGGTTGTCCGTCCGTTTGCCGCCTGGAGGGGCTTCTAAGCGAGAAACGGACGGTGTAGGGACGGAGTTAAGACGAAGGAGGAGTGGAAAAGCTCTCCCGAATAAATGAAATAGCAAAAATAGTGACAGTCTTTTCATGAATGTCAAAGCGTTCTATTCTTCTGCACAGACAGAACAGATTAGAGGTAACGCTTAATCTGCTCTATCAACGCGGCATATTCTTCATCGGTCAGATAGACCTTACCAGGGTTCATCTGGAAGGTACCTCCGTAGTCGGGACCGTCAACGTACTTGGGAGCCAGATGGAAATGAAGGTGAGAGAGTTTGTCTGAGTAGGCACCGTAGTTGATTTTCTCGGGTTGGAAGGCCTGCTGCATGGCACGCGTGGCACGGGCTACATCGGCCATGAAGTCGTTACGCTCTTCATCGGTCAGCTCATTCAGGTCGTTGACATGCTGGTTGTAAGCTACCAAGCAACGGCCACGGTAGGTCTGCTCCTTAAAGAGAAAAAGACGCGAAACCTTCAAAGGGGCGATTTCAATCATTAACTGGTGCAACGTCTCATTGTTCTGGCAATAGAGACAATTTTTGGGATCACTGTACATAGCTTTCAAAATTTATAGTGAATAGTTCAAAATTCCTAATGGATGGGGATTGTAACTACAAAGCCTCTTTCCCGCTGAGGCGATAGACATTCTTCTTCTCACCTACCACCCAGACCACGTCGCCCAGCTGGAAGGGGGCATGCGGATCTAGGGCGTGAAGCACGTCGCTGCCCCGCTCTACACCAGCTATCAGGCAGTGATAGCGGTCGCGTACACCGGCCTCCTTCATGGTGCGGTTCAAGAAGGGAGAGTGTTCATCTACTCGAATCTGGCTCAGCGTCATCTCCTGTTCCGGATGCGGTCCGTCATCGACCACCACCTGCTCCATGGCCTGACCGAAGCGTGACAAATCTTCATCGGTAGCCAGAATCTGCAGTTTGTCCTGGGGGAAAATACGCATATTGCCACCGGGAATATTGAAGCGGCGATTGCCTCGCAGGATAGAGACCACATGGACGCCATATTGCTTACCCAGATTCAAATCAGCCAGCGTCTGTCCGCCCCAGCTGGAGGCAGCTGGGAGCACCATATCGGCCAGATGGAGGTCGCGCGACAGCAACCGTCCGGCATACTCGGGCTGTCGTTCGCCGCGATACTCGGCCTGCATCTCACGCGAGCGGAGGTTCTGAAAGAAGGTACGCTCTATCAGGATGGATTGCTTCTTAAGCTGGCGCGACATCACCATCAGGATGATAGCCAGTATCGTGATGCCCACCAACAGGCCCACCGACATCTCCAGCATACCGCCTACCACAAACATGACAAAGGCGGCAGCTACCAGCACACGCAGTACCATGGTAGCCACTAATGGGGCCCGATAGCCACGATTCTCATGCCAAAGGGTAACCACCTCCACAGAGTGATTCTTCTTTATCATAATCGCCCTAAGGAAGGGGGAGATGCAGAGCAAGGTTAATAAAGCAGCCAATGCAGAGCTCCAGATGCCAGGGATAAGTGAACGGAGCAGAGGGAGCAACAAACGGAACGAAAGGGCTACGATTGCAACGCTGACAATGCTATAGACTACTGTGATGCGAAGCAGGGCCATGATGAGCTTACGCCAGAGGCTCTGGTGATTGATAACCTGAGTACCTGGAGTGTAGCGTTTGATAAAAGAGGTCCACCTACGTGGCAGGGTGCGGTCCACCCACTCAGAAGCTGGACCGGCCAGGCGAATCATGTAGGGGGTGAGGAAAGTCGTGATAACGGAGACAGCCACCACAACCGGATAGAGAAAATCGGCCGTGACATGTAGTGAAACACCCAGCGAGGCAATGATGAAGGCAAACTCACCAATCTGCGTCAAGCTGAAGCCGCACTGCATAGCGGTCTTCAGAGGCTGTCCGCTGAGCAACACGCCCAAGGTGCCGAAGACGGCCTGACCTAACACCACCGCCAGCGTAATGACGAAGATGGGCAAGGCATAGGCCACAATCATCTCCATGTTGACCATCATGCCCACAGAGACAAAGAAGATGGCTCCGAAGAGATCCTTCACTGGACGTACCAGATGCTCGATGCGCTCAGCCTCAACCGTCTCGGCCAGGATAGAGCCCATGATAAAAGCACCGAAGGCAGGCGAGAAGCCCGTCTTGGCAGCCATCACCACCATGCCGAAACAGAGGGCCAGTGAGACTACCAATTGTGTTTCATCACTCATCAGTTTTTTGCATCGCTTCAGCAATCCGGGTATCAGGTAGATACCCACCACAAACCAAAGGATGAGGAAGAAGAGCAACTTGGCTATGCTGAACAGCATCTCCGTGCCCTCGAAATTATGGCTGACGGCCATGGTGGATAGCATCACCATCAACACAATAGCCAAAATGTCCTCCAGTATCAACACACTCATCACAATGCCGGCAAACTGTTTCTTCAACAGCCCCAAATCACTGAATGCCTTATAAATAATAGTCGTTGACGACATAGCTATCATACCCCCCAAGAAGAGACAATCCATCCGGCCCCAACCAAACGAAGAGCCCACCAGCATACCCACCACAATCATACAAAAGATGATGGTACAGGCTGCAATGATGGCAGAACCGCCTACCTTGACTATCTTCTTGAAGCTGAACTCCAATCCCAGGGCAAAGAGGAGGAAGATAACACCTATATCGGCCCAGGTGTGGATATTGGCCCTATCAACCACCGTAGGGAGGAACTTGATATTGGGTCCGGCCAAGATGCCGGCCACGATATAACCCAACACTAACGGTTGCTTGAGCTTCTTAAAAAGAAGCGTCATCACACCGGCACCAATCAGAATCAGTGCCAAATCGGCTATCAGAGGGGCAAGTTCAGACATAATCTAAATCACTGTTTCATATTTTATGCTGCAAAGATAAGCATATTTTTCGCTATTTTTATACCTATATACCAAAAAAGATAACTACCTTTGCAGCCCAAAGGGATGATGGGCCCTAATCCATCGGTTACATGCTTGAATAAAAAGAAGAAGAATTGATATGGCAGAATCCAATTTCGTAGATTACGTGAAGATATATGTCCGCTCAGGAAAGGGTGGCCGAGGTTCCACGCACATGCGACGTGCCAAGTATTGCCCTAACGGAGGTCCGGATGGAGGTGACGGCGGTCGGGGTGGCAACATCATCCTGCGCGGCAACCGCAACTATTGGACCCTGCTCCACCTACGCTACGACCGCCACATCCTGGCCGGCCACGGCGAGAGCGGATCTAAGAACCGCAGCTTTGGCAAGGATGGCGAGGATAAGGTGATTGAGGTGCCTTGTGGCACCGTGGTCTATAACGCGGAGACGGGTCAGTATCTGTGCGACGTAACAGATCACGGTCAGGAGGTGATTCTGCTGAAGGGTGGCCGTGGCGGACTGGGCAACTGGCACTTCAAAACCGCTACACGCCAAGCCCCCCGATTTGCCCAGCCGGGAGAACCGATGCAAGAACTAACCGTCATCATGGAGCTGAAACTGCTGGCCGACGTGGGCCTGGTGGGATTTCCCAATGCCGGCAAGAGCACCCTGCTGGCCTCACTCTCCTCAGCGAAGCCTAAGATTGCCAACTACCCCTTCACCACCATGGAGCCCAGTCTGGGTATCGTGCCCTACCGCGACGGCAAATCGTTCGTCATGGCCGACATTCCCGGAATCATTGAGGGGGCCAGTGCCGGCAAAGGACTCGGTCTGCGCTTCCTGCGCCACATTGAGCGCAACTCGCTCCTCCTCTTTATGGTGCCCGCTGACAGCGATGACATTGCCCGCGAGTATGAGATTCTGCTCAACGAGCTACGCACCTTCAACCCCGAAATGCTGGACAAGCAACGGGTGCTGGCCGTAACCAAGTGCGACATGCTGGACGAGGAGCTGATGGCTGAAATCGAACCTACCCTGCCTCAGGACGTGCCGCATGTCTTCATCTCTGCCGTTCAAGGTATGGGCCTCAACACCCTGAAAGACCTCCTCTGGGAGGCACTCAACGCCGAGAGCAACAAGATTGAAGGTCATATCGAATCAATCGCTCACCGCGACAAGGATCTGAGCCACCTGCAAGAGGAGCTGGACGACGAAGGAGAGACCGACGATCTGACCATCGAATATCTGGACGATGACGAAGAGATTGAGGAGTTGGAGGATTTTGAATATGAAGAGGATTGGGACGAAGAGGCTCCGCAAGGAGAGGATAAGGTCCCCTCAGAGAAATAAGCCGTAGAAAACCATGAAGTTTCAGTTTGTTATTTCACCCGAGATTCATGCCGCAGCCCCCGCTTACGAGGGCGCAGCGGTCTATGCCCAGGTAGTCAACACCCCCTATAGCGAAGGGCTTTGGCAAGAGATTGACCGCTTTACCGCCGAGCTACTGGAGCAGAGCGACACCGAGAAGAGCAAACAGCAACCGGCCATTGCCGCTACACGCGAGGCTTACCGCCGCTGCGGCAAAGACCCCAGTCGCTACCGCCCCTCAGCTGAAGCGCTACGCCGCCGCCTGCTCAAGGGTATGAAACTTTACCAGATTGACACGCTGGTTGATCTGATTAATCTGGTGTCACTGCGCACCGGTTACTCCATCGGTGGTTTTGACGCCGACAAGATTGCAGGCACCACCCTCACGTTAGGTATCGGTCGGGCCGGCGAACCCTTCGAAGGCATTGGCCGAGGTCCCCTGAACATAGAGGGACTGCCCGTCTATCGCGACAGCGAGGGTGGCATAGGTACCCCCACCAGCGACAACGAACGCACCAAAATGGGTGTACAGACCACACACATTCTGGCTGTAATCAACGGCTACAACGGAACGGAGGGATTACGCGAGGCGGCAGAGATGACTTTGGAACTGCTGAAACGGTATGCCCAAGCTACCGAGGGCGAAATCTGCTATTACCGCCACGTTTCCCGCTAAAGAAGATTGGATTGGCCTACGATTATCACATTTTTGTACCGATATTTATTAACGAACCCATATATACCCATTTATAGAGACTGAATGATAGAGAAACTGATAGTTCTGGAAGAGGTTGACCCCGTAATCTTCTATGGCGTTAACAACAGCAATATGCAGCTAATCAAAACGCTATACCCCAAGTTGCGTATCGTAGCCCGCGGAAACGTCATCAAAGTGATGGGTGATGAGGAGGAGATGTGTGCCTTCGAAGAGAACATCGTCAAGCTGGAGCGCCATTGCGCCACCTACAACTCTTTGAAGGAGGAGGCTATCATCGATATCATCAAAGGCCATGCGCCTCAAGCTGAGAAGGTAGATAACGTGATTGTGTTTAGCGTAACGGGCAAACCCATCATCCCCCGCTCAGCCAATCAGCAGAAGTTGGTTGAGGCTTTCCATAAGAACGACATGGTGTTTGCCATCGGCCCTGCCGGTTCAGGTAAGACCTACACCGCCATTGCCCTGGCTGTACGGGCGCTGAAGAACAAGGAGATTAAGAAGATTATCCTCAGCCGTCCGGCCGTTGAGGCTGGCGAGAAGTTGGGCTTCTTACCCGGCGATATGAAGGAGAAGATTGATCCCTATCTTCAACCGCTCTACGATGCGCTGCAGGATATGATTCCGGCGGCCAAGCTGCAGGAACTGATGGATACCAACGTCATCCAGATTGCGCCGCTGGCCTTTATGCGTGGCCGCACGCTGAACGATGCTGTCGTGATTCTGGACGAGGCACAGAACACCACTTCAGCGCAAATCAAGATGTTCCTTACCCGCATGGGTATGAACACCAAGATGATTGTGACGGGAGACATGACGCAGATAGACCTCCCCACCTCGCAAACCTCCGGCCTGGTACAAGCCTTGCGCATCCTCAAGGAGGTCAAAGGCATCAGTTTTGTCGAACTCAACCAGAAAGACATCGTACGCCACAGGCTGGTGACGAAGATTGTCGAGGCTTACGAGCAGTACGACAAAGCGCAAAAAGAGGCGCGCCTTCAGGCCGCCCAAGAACACAACAAACCCTGAAAATATTCTATTAACGACTTTATAATAAATTCAAGATGAAAGCATTAACTGCAACTGATTTTAATTTTCCTGGACAACAGAGTGTCTATCATGGAAAAGTTCGCGATGTGTATAACATCAATGGTGAGAAGCTGGTGATGGTGGCTACCGACCGTATCTCAGCTTTCGACGTTATTCTGCCCAAGGGCATTCCCTTCAAGGGCCAGATGCTGAATCAGATTGCCGCCAAGTTCCTGGATGCGACGACCGACATCTGTCCCAACTGGAAATTGGCTACTCCAGACCCGATGGTGACCGTGGGCGTTATGTGTGAAGGGTTCCCCGTGGAGATGATTGTACGTGGCTACCTGTGCGGTTCAGCCTGGCGTGCTTACAAGAGCGGCGTTCGCGAAATCTGCGGTGTACGTCTGCCCGAAGGTATGAGAGAGAATGAGAAGTTCCCCACACCCATCATCACCCCCACCACCAAGGCGGAGATTGGTGAGCACGATGCCGACATCTCGAAAGAGGAGATTCTGGCTCGCGGACTGGCTACCCCAGAGGAGTATGCGCTGCTGGAGAAATATACCTTGGCTCTGTTCCAACGCGGTACGGAGATTGCCGCTGAGCGCGGTTTGATCCTGGTTGACACCAAGTATGAGTTCGGTAAGCACAACGGCCAAATCTATCTGATGGATGAGATACACACACCCGACTCAAGCCGTTACTTCTACAGCGAAGGCTACGAGGAGCGTTTTGCCAAGGGTGAACCTCAGAAGCAGCTGTCAAAGGAGTTCGTTCGCGAATGGCTGATGGAGAATGGCTTCCAGGGAAAAGCCGGTCAGCAGGTACCTGAGATGACCGACGAGATTGTGAAGAGCATCAGCGACCGCTACATGGAGCTCTACGAGCACATCACCGGAGAGACCTTCATCAAGGAGGAGAGTGGCGATATCGCTGCCCGTATTGAAAAGAATGTTACGGACTATCTGAAGTAATGGAGTATCCACAGGAAAAGATTCGTCCGCAAGGATTTGGCAACGGGAGCAAGCGCGAGCAGGTGGAGCAGATGTTTGACCGCATCGCTCCCACCTACGACCGCTTGAACCACACCATGACCATGGGCATTGACCGCCGCTGGCGCAAGAAGGCCATCAACGCCCTCAAGCCCTTCTTCCCCAAGCGCATACTGGATGTAGCCACAGGTACCGGCGATTTTGCCCTGCTGGCTTGCCGCGAACTGAAACCAGATCAGCTGATAGGTGTCGATATCTCTGAAGGGATGATGAAGGTTGGGCGTGCCAAGGCCAAAAAAGCGGGATTGGATCAGATTATCCAGTTCCAACGTGAAGATTGCACGCAGCTCTCGTTCGAGGCTGATCAGTTTGATGCGGTTACCGTAGCCTTTGGCATCCGAAACTTCGAACATCTGGACCAAGGACTTTCCGAGATGTGCCGCGTGTTGCGCCCAGGAGGTCATTTGGTCATTCTGGAGCTCTCCACTCCCCGAAGATTTCCCATGAAGCAGCTCTACAAAGTGAACTCCCGTCTCTTCATCCCCACCTTAGGACGCCTCATCTCACACAACAAGAGCGCCTATACCTACCTGCCGCAGAGCATCCAGGCCTTCCCTCAAGGCGAGGTGATGGTGGAGGTGATTCGTAAAGCGGGCTTCAGCGAGGTCAACTTCAAGCGCTTGGCCTTTGATGTATGTACCCTCTACGTGGCCACCAAATAGGGTCACTGCGTGAATGATTTATTAACGAACACAAGCAGATTATTGCAATGGATCAATACGGACTGATTGGCTATCCCTTAGGTCATTCCTTCTCCATGGGATATTTCAACGAAAAATTTAAAGCGGAGCATATCGATGCAGAGTACCTCAATTTCGAGATTCCCTCTATCGAGGTGTTCATGAAAGTGATTGATGAGCACCCCAATCTGCGGGGTTTGAACGTCACCATCCCCTACAAGCAGCAGGTGATTCCCTACCTGGATGAACTGGACAAGGAGGCCGCCGCTATCGGTGCGGTCAACGTCATTAAGGTGATTCGTCAACCCAAAGGCAAGGTAAAGTTAGTGGGTTACAACTCAGATGTGATTGGCTTTACCCAGAGTATCGAGCCGTTGCTTACCTCGGCCCATCAGAAGGCGTTGGTGCTTGGTACTGGCGGGGCTTCGAAAGCCATTTTCCATGGTTTGAAAAAGCTGGGCATCGAGCCGGTCTATGTGTCGCGCACCAAGCGGCAGAATATTCTCTGCTATGGCGATCTGACCCCGGAGGTGATGGCTACACATCAGGTGATTGTCAATACTACACCCGTAGGCATGTACCCCAAGGTGAATGATTGCCCAAACATTCCCTACAACCTGCTCACCTCAGATCACCTGCTCTACGATCTGGTCTATAACCCCGATGAAACCCTCTTCCTGAAAAAGGGACGTAGCCACAGTACCGTCACCAAGAATGGTCTGGAGATGTTGTTGCTGCAAGCCTTCGCCGGCTGGAACATTTGGAACGATGGCCTATGAAAAAAAACATTCGCCACCTGTTACTTGGGATTCTGATTCTCCTTACCCTGTTGGTCTGCGCAGGCTATTACATGCTGGGCTATGCCCTACAGCCAAAAGATCTGGTTGAACGTAGCCGAAACATAGCGGGTTCTTTGGAGATGATGACTGAACGTTACCCTCATCTCTGTAGATGGATTGACAGTCTGACCACCACCAATGCCCTGCACCAAGTGAGTCTGACGGGGGTAGCCGGTGAAACCCTCCAAGGTTACTACGTAGCCGCCGCTCAGCCTACAGACCGCACCGCAGTGATTGTGCATGGCTATACGGATAATGCCTTGCGTATGCTGATGATAGGCTACCTCTATAGCCATGAGTTAGGATACAACATCTTGCTACCCGACCTTCACGCCCATGGATTGAGTGAAGGTCAGGCTATACGCATGGGGTGGCTCGACCGCCTCGACGTGATGCAATGGATGGATTACGCCGACGAGCTATTTGGCAACCCTTTTGGTTCTACACGCATGGTGGTTCACGGCATCTCCATGGGAGCAGCCACCGTCATGATGCTCGCTGGTGAAGAGCCTCACCTGATGCCGTATGCCCGATGCTTTGTCGAAGATTGTGGCTACACCAGCGTATGGGACGAGTTTCGCAGCGAACTGAAGGGACAGTTCGGACTCCCCGCATTCCCCCTACTCCACCTCACCAGCCTCTTGTGCCAAATGGAGTATGGCTGGAACTTCCGCGAAGCCTCCGCCTTGAAACAGGTGGCGCGTTGCCAACTCCCGATGCTCTTTATCCATGGTGAGAATGACACCTTCGTGCCCACCGCCATGGTTCACACCCTTTACCAAGCCAAACCGGAGCCTAAAACGCTTTGGATTGCACCAGGTTCGGCTCATGCTATGGCCTACCACGACCACCCACAGGCGTACACCGCTCAGGTCAAGGCCTTCGTAGAACAATATATCCCCCAAGAAAACGCCACAGCATGTGACAAAACGGGGACTCTAAACGACTAATAATAGAAAGAAGAAACAGATATGAAACTGGAGCACCTCTATCCATTCACCACGCAGCAGCTTAGACGCACACGCTGCATTGCGCTGTGTCTCCTCTTGGTGTCAGCTATTGGACTGATTCATGCAGGTGAGACGATATACACCACCCAAAATATCCCCAAAGTCCATCTACAAGACCGCTCCCGCTATGCCTGTAACCCCGATGGCATCCTCTCCACCGCGGCCTGCGACTCCATTGACCGCATGCTCTTTGCCTTGGAAGAGAAGACCGGCATCGAGACCGTTGTAGCCGTATTGGGCAGCATCGGTCAGGAAGATTGCTTCCAGTTTGCCCACAAGCTATTCAACGAATGGGGTGTAGGAAAGAAGAAGAGTAACAACGGCTTGGTCATACTCCTCGTACTTGATCAACGCGAGATTCGTTTCGTTACCGGAGCCGGTTTGGAAGGCGACCTCCCCGATGCTCTCTGCAAGCGTATTCAGTCGCGTTATATGGTCAAGCCCTTTAAAAAGGGTGATTGGGACCGCGGTATGGTAGCCGGTGTTGAAGCGGTATGCAAAACCCTTGATGGCAGCATGGAGGCAGAAGAGAGTGAAGAAGATGAAGATGTTATAACCGCCATGCTGGTATTTGCCGGTATCTTCCTCATCGCCATAGTCATCGTGATATGGGCAGTTTACAACAGTTCCAAATGCCCGAATTGCGGAAAACATAAACTGATACGCACCGCATCGCGCCTCCTCTACCGACGTGGCGGTGTGAAGAAGGAGGAGATTACCTACACTTGCACCAACTGCGGCCACATCGTCCGCCGTCAGCAGAGTTCATACGACGATAAATACCAAGGCGGTGGCAGTGGTCCCATCCTCTTTGGAGGAGGAGGAGGCCGAGGAGGCTTTGGAGGTGGAGGTTTCGGTGGAGGCAGCTTCGGTGGAGGTTTTAGCGCCGGAGGAGGAGCCGGAAGTCGGTTTTAGACCCCTCCAGCCCCCCTTAAAGGGGGGTGAGCTACCTTGATAATCGTCCTCCTCTTTTTTGAGATACTGAAAGAGAACTTATTAACTCGTCAACTTGTCAACTATTAATAATCAAACAATATGAAAAAAGGAACATTAGCACTTATTGCCATCGTAGCCATTGTGGTTATTTGGGCTATCAGCGGTTACAACGGCTTGGTAACTCTGGATGAGAATGTAAGCAATGCGTGGAGCAACGTAGAAACGCAGTATCAGCGTCGGGCAGACCTGATTCCCAATTTGGTTAGCACCGTGAAGGGATACGCCACACACGAAAAAGAGACCCTGGAAGGCGTAGTAGAGGCACGCAGCAAGGCCACCAGCATCAAACTGGATGCCGACAACCTTACCCCCGAAAAACTGGCCGCTTTCCAAAAGGCACAGGGTGACGTCACCACCGCCTTGGGCAAGCTGCTTGCCATTACGGAGAACTATCCCGACCTGAAAGCCAACGAGAACTTCAAGGAGCTTCAAGCACAACTTGAGGGCACCGAAAACCGCATTACGGTAGCCCGCATGGAGTTCAACAAACAGGCTAAAGAACTCAACACACAGATTCGCCGTTTCCCCAAAAACCTGCTGGCTTCTATTTTCGGCATCGACAAGCGCGCCTACTTTGAAGCGGCTGAAGGTGCAGCCCAAGCACCGAAGGTAGAATTTTAAAAATCGCCCTTTTCATCGAAGAAATCTACGATACCGCATACAGGGGTTTTCCTGTATGCGGTTCTTTTTTGCAACCCATCGCGTCAAAGGCAAAGCGCTAATGAAACTAAAAGATAGCCACTTTTGATAAATAGTTGTATAATTCTTTGTGTATTACCCATATTTTTCCTACTTTTACGGCTTGTTGGCAACAAATAGGCTGTTGCAAGCGTGCTACACTGCAACAAAGCCGAGCCGCACCGAGATTTGAAAAAAGAAAAAAAACATATATAATGACTCACACATGGAATTATTTACCCATAACACCCGAAGAGGAAGAGGTAAGCCAGCGCCTGACGCATGAGTTGGGAATCAGTCCCATACTCTGCCGTTTGCTGGCCCAACGTGGGATAAAGAGCGCAGCTGCAGCACGGAAATTCTTCCGCCCCCAGCTGCCCGACCTTCACGACCCTTTCCTGATGAAAGACATGGATGTAGCGGTTGAACGTCTGAATCGGGCTATGGGAAGAAAAGAACGTATTTTAATCTACGGTGATTATGATGTAGATGGAACGACCGCCGTCGCTCTGGTCTATAAGTTTATCCAGCAATTCTACTCTAACATCGACTACTATATCCCCGACCGCTACAACGAGGGGTATGGCGTCACCACAACGGGGGTGGATTATGCCGCTTCAACTGGCGTTGGATTGGTGATTGTGCTCGACTGTGGCATCAAAGCGGTAGATGAGATAGCCTATGCCAAAAGCAAAGGTATCGATTTCATCATCTGTGACCACCACGTGCCCGACAGCGTCTTGCCACAGGCCGTTGCTATCCTCAACGCCAAACGCGAAGACAACACCTACCCCTACGAACACCTCTCAGGGTGCGGTGTAGGCTTCAAGTTCATGCAGGCATTTGCCTTGAGTAACGGCATTGAGTTTCATCACCTCATCCCCCTACTCGACCTGGTAGCCGTGAGCGTGGCCTCAGACATTGTACCCATCATGGGCGAAAACCGTATCTTGGCCTATCATGGACTGAAACAAATAAACAGCAACCCCAGCGTAGGTCTGAAAGCCATCATTGACGTCTGCGGTCTCTCTGACAAAGAGATTACCGTAGGCGATATCGTCTTCAAAATCGGTCCGCGCATCAACGCCTCTGGACGCATACAGAATGGCAAAGAGGCTGTCGATTTGCTGACGGAGAAAGATTTCTCCCTCGCTCTGGAGAAGGCCGGGCAGATTAACCAGTACAACGAGACCCGTAAGGATCTGGACAAGAGTATGACCGAAGAGGCCAATCGCATCGTGGCTCAACTCGACGGCCTGGACCAGCGCCGCTCCATCGTCATCTTCAACGAGGCGTGGCACAAAGGGGTAATCGGTATTGTGGCCTCTCGCCTGACGGAGATTTACTACCGCCCTGCCGTAGTTCTAACCCGTACCAACGATTTGGCTACAGGTTCAGCACGCTCGGTCTCTGGCTTTGATGTCTATAAAGCCATTGAGCACTGCCGCGACCTGCTGGAGAACTTCGGCGGTCACACCTATGCCGCCGGACTCTCAATGAAGGCGGAGAATGTGCCCGCCTTTACCAAGCGCTTCGAGGCGTATGTGGCCCAACATATCCTGCCCGAACAGACCAGTGCCGTTATTGACATCCATGCAGAAATAGACTTCAAGGATATCACCAACCGTTTCTTTCTCGATTTGAAGAAGTTCAACCCCTTCGGTCCAGAGAATATCAAGCCGATATTCTGCACCCACCATGTCTATGACTATGGTACCAGCAAGGTGGTTGGTCGCGAACAGGAGCATATCAAGCTGGAGCTGGTGGACAATAAATCCAACAACGTGATGAACGGCATAGCCTTCGGACAGAGCTCACATGTACGCTTCATCAAGAGCAAGCAGTCGTTTGACATCTGCTACACCATCGAAGAAAACACCCACAAACGGGGCGAGGTGCAACTGCAGATTGAAGACATCAAACCCAACAGCTGACCGTGAGCACTGACAAGTATCTGGACATACTGAAGCAATACTGGGGATATGACGCCTTCCGTGGCATACAGGAGGAGATTATCCAAAGCATCGCCCGTGGGGAAGATACCTTAGGGCTGATGCCCACCGGTGGTGGCAAGTCGATTACCTTCCAAGTGCCAGCCATGGCTATGGAGGGGCTCTGCCTGGTCATCACACCCCTTGTTGCCTTGATGAAGGACCAGGTGCAAAACCTGCAACAACGGGGTCTTCGAGCTCTGGCCATACATGCCGGCATGGATCGTGACGAGGTAATCCGTACCCTCGACAACTGCATCTTCGGCAACTATAAATTTCTCTACGTCTCACCTGAGCGGCTCGGCACCGAGCTCTTTCAACGCAAGCTCAAAAAGATGCAGATCTGCTTCATCACTGTCGATGAGAGCCACTGCATCTCGCAATGGGGTTATGATTTCCGTCCGGCCTATCTGCGTATTGCCGAGATACGCCAACTGCTTCCCGGTGTACCAGTACTGGCTCTGACCGCTACGGCTACACCCAAAGTGGTAAAAGATATCCAGTTTCGCCTCGGCTTTCAGCACGAGAACACCTTCCGCATGAGCTTTGAGCGCAAGAACCTCAGCTACATCGTCCGCGAAACTGGTGATAAATATAAAGAGTTAATCCATATTTTGCAGCGCATGAACGGCAGCGCCATTGTCTATGTGCGCAACCGCAAACTCAGCAAAGAGATAGCAGAGATACTCTGCAACGAAGGCCTCTCTGCCGACTTCTATCATGCTGGCCTCGACGACATCACCCGCGACCTGCGTCAGCAACGCTGGACCAACGGCGAGGTGCGTATCATCGTAGCCACTAACGCCTTCGGTATGGGTATCGACAAACCCGACGTTCGTCTGGTCATCCACCTCGACCTGCCCGAATCAATCGAGGCCTATTTCCAAGAAGCCGGTCGTGCCGGTCGCGACGGTAAGAAAGCCTATGCCGTGGTGCTCTACAACAAATCAGATGACCGCTCCATCAAGACCCGACTGGCAGCCAACTACCCCGAAAAGGAGTACATCCGCGACGTCTATGAGAAGTTGCAGTACTACTTTCAGATGGCGATGGGCGATGGATTAGGCTGTGTACGCGAGTTCAACATCGACGATTTCTGCCGTATCTTCCACCTCTTTCCGATACCGGTTGACGGTGCCTTGCGACTGCTGACGCAAGCCGGCTACCTTGAGTACACCGAGCCTCGCGACAGCAATTCACGCCTCCGCTTCCTGCTGCTGCGCGATGAGCTCTACCGGCTACACGACCTTGGGCAGAATAGCGACCTGACAGTCAATGCCCTGCTACGCCTCTACTCGGGCCTATTCAGCGACTACGTCTATATCCAAGAGGGTGCTATTGCCAGCTACACCCATCTGACCAGCCAGCAGGTGTATGATGTTCTGATTCGCCTCAGTCAAAGCCACATCATCAGCTACATCCCCCGCCGGAAGACTCCCTCCATTATCTACACCCGCGAGCGAATAGCCGCTGAACGCATCCAGCTACCACCCGCTATCTATGAAGAGCGCAAAGCCCAGAGTGAAGAGCGCATCGAGGCTATCCTCCACTACGCCAGTCAGAAGAGCGTTTGCCGTAGTCGCCTGCTGCTCAACTACTTCGGCGAAACAAACAGCCACTCGTGCGGTGTTTGCGACGTCTGCATCGGCCTCCGTCGGGCCCTTGACGAAAACGAAGATGAATATGCCATAGCGCAGCAGATTATCGAAGAGCTGAGTATCGCACCCAAGCCTTTAATCAGACTCAGCGTCAACCAGCGCTGTAGCTCTATGGCCGTCAGCCGAGTGATTCAGCAACTCGCCAATCAGGGCTACATCGAACAAGTCAATGAGACCCTCCAATTAACAACAACATAACAAACAGATAAACATCACAACCATGGGATTTTTTAAGCATCTATTCAGTGGCAAGAGCCAATCACCCGAAGTGGAGCAACAACAATCTGCCCACAAGCAATTCGAGGTATTCAAATATGACGGTATGCGGGCCCAACGGATGGGCCAAGCCGACTTTGCCATCAAATGTTATACCGAGGCCCTCAATCTGGAACCAGATTTTGAGACCATGGGTTACCTGGCCTCCCTCTACATCCAGCGCGGTCGTTTGCCAGAGGCCCGCGAACTGTTAGAGAAGCAAATCAAAGCCGAGCCCAGCTACACCGAAAGCTACCTCACCCTGGCCAACGTTTGCTACATGCAAGAGGATTACACCGCCATGGCCGAGGCAGCCCAAAAGGTCATCGCCATCGAAGCCGGCAACGCTACGGCCCACTACCTGCTGGCTAAGGCCGACGATGGGATGAACAATCCCCTGATGAGCATTGCCCACCTGACCCAAGCCATCGTGCTCAAGGATGACTACATCGAAGCTCGCCTACTTCGCGCTGAGGCTCTCCTCAAGATGGGGCAACTGCATGAAGCCGACGAAGATATTCAGATGGTACTCCAGAGCGATGCCGAGAATGAGAGTGCCCTGCTGCTCCGTGGACGCGCCAAGCAGATGGAGGGCAACGACACCGCCGCTGAGGAGGACTACCTCCACCTCATCGCCCTCAACCCCTTCAACGAACAAGCCTACCTGGCCCTTGGAGCACTCTACATCGACGCGAAGGCCTATGACAAAGCCATCGCCCTCTTCAACGAAGCCATCGAGGTCAATCCCCAGTTTGCCAACGCCTACCACGAGCGTGGCCGGGCTAAACTACTGAGTGGCGACAAAGAGGGTGCCGCTGCCGATATGAAGAGCGCTCTGGAGCTCAACCCATTGGAGGTAGAACGGCTCAACGGGGCCTTTAGTAACCAGGAACAGGAGTCACCGCGCATCAACATTCTTGGCATCTGATTTTCCCTTTTAAAGCGAGAAAAAGTCCCCCGATACCCACAAAAAACGAAAACAAAATGAAACCTCCAACCCACTTACCAGACCCTTCTGAGCAGAGTTACGTACCGACGGATTCTTCTACTGCCTGCCACGAGGAGGTTGCATCGCACTCTACGAGAGGTACAGAGCGCCCCCTGGCAGCAGATCACTCCCTGACTGATGTAGAGCGCCCCCTGGCAGCAGAGCAAAGCCAGTTGGCAGCTGAACCAGAGGTACCAGAAGCCGTTCGCGTGCCCTCCACCGCAGCAGCCCCTAAATGGGTAGCCTGGTGGAAACTCCCCATCGTTTACTTCATGGGGTCGTTGGGATGGGAGGATTTGATGGAAGGTGGAGATTTCCCCCTGTTTTTCCTTCTCTTCCTTTTGGTTCTGTGGTGGACCTTCCGCAACCGCCGTTTCCTTCCCCTATCGCTCCATGACCAGATGATGGAGCGACTGAAGCCCTTAAAACGGCGCTGGCGCGCCTTCCACATCCGCATCCGCCGTGGTAAATCGGTAGCCAGCAACAACACCACAACCACCATCTGCAAATGCTGCGGAGAGATATTTCAGGGCAACTACTGTCCCCGTTGCGGTCAGCGCTACGATACCCGCCGCTACCGCATGAGCAACGCCCTTCAGAACATTGCCGGAGGCTTCTTCAATATCGACACCGGTTTTGGTCGGACGTTGGTGGCCCTCTTCTTCCGACCCGGTCATCTGATTCGCGACTTCATCAACGGTCGCCGCGTCTGCTACTTCCGTCCCTTCCAGATGCTCTTCATTCTGGCCGCTATCTACATCATGTGCGTACAACTCATCGATCCCGATGCCTTGCGTCTCGGCGAAAAGAAGGAGGAAATCAAAGAAGAGATACTCAATCAAGCCAATAGTACCCTGAAAGAGGAACTAAAAAAAGGAGGCTATCAAGTCAACAACAGTGCAGTGGCCCATGAGTCAAGCGACTCAACGTACCCAAACGACTCCTCCTACAATCAAGAGATTGAGGAAGCGACCAGCGAACTGCTCGAAGATCTGAGTGATGAGTTTGAGGATGGAGAAAAGATTGCCCAAAAGCTACAGGAGAAGGGGATTTTAAAGCCCGACAAAAAGAACCACACCCTCACCTTTAATGATGGCAAATGGAACCTTTTCAGCCGTCTGGAGCAATACATGAGCCAGCATCCCTTTACCAATCGCATCTATCAGCTGATGAAGGGGTGGTTTCACGGCAACAAAGCCTTCCTCATCATCCTCACCCTGCCCCTACTGGCCCTCTCGTGCCGCTTCGTCTTCCGAAAAAAGAGGTACTCACCCCACTACAACTTCACCGAGCACCTCTTTGTGCAAGCCTACATCGCCTGCCAGTTGCTGATGATTAGCATCGTGGTGCTCGCCATCCAGGGGCGTGCCCATGTGGACGACCTTTACGAAATCTCCTACTCCGGCATGGCCTTCCTCTTCTGTCTCGACTTCAAGCAGCTCTATGGGCTGGATTGGTGGAGCAGCCTGTGGCGCACCTTCAAGATGTTTATCGTCTGCTTCTTCTTATTAACCGTATTGGCTACTATAGCTGCCACCGTCATCATCACTTTTGCCACGGCGGCCTAATCTGAGAATAAAAAAGCAACGAAAGATTTGGTAGTTAAGCAGAAAAGCAGTAATTTTGCAGCCGATTATTCCGCACCGGGTTCAATTAAGTGCTTGTTAAGAGATTAACGACCACCCGACGGAGCTAACTTATACACATTTATACAAAAAATGTACGCAATTGTAGAAATTAACGGCCAGCAGTTTAAAGCAGAAGCTGGCAAAAAGCTGTTTGTACACCACATGCAGAACGTAGAGGCTGGTGCAACAGTTGAGTTTGACAAGGTTCTCTTGGTTGACAACGATGGCAACATCACTGTAGGTGCTCCTACGGTAGAGGGCGCAAAGGTGGTATGCGAAGTGAACAGCGCACTGGTAAAGGGCGAGAAGGTTCTGGTATTCCACAAGAAGAGAAGAAAAGGCTATCGTAAGCTCAACGGTCACCGTCAGCAGTTTACAGAGTTAACTATCAAAGAAGTATTGGCTTAATCATTAAAAACAGTAGAAAGAAATGGCACATAAAAAAGGTGTCGGTAGTTCTAAGAACGGCCGCGAATCAGC
>CAMAMO010000016.1 GCA_945836915.1 uncultured Mediterranea sp. | reverse complement strand
AAGAGGCTGTGCATGCCGGTGACGGGGTCGCAGACCGACATGGCGTTCCAGGTGTCGCCGTGGTAGCCGGAGCGGATGGTGACGAAGTTGCTCTTGCGGGGCTGCGACCAGTATTGCACCGCCATCTTCATGGCCACCTCGACCGCCACCGAGCCTGAGTCGGCGTAGAAGAGTTTCTGCATCGAGGGGGGCAGGATGGAGAGGAGGAGACGGCCTAAGGTGATGGCCGGCTCGTGAGTGAGACCGCCAAACATGACGTGCGACATCCGGTCAATCTGCGCCTTGGCGGCGGCGTTGAGCACGGGGTGGTTGTAGCCATGCACGGCGCACCACCAGGAGGACATCCCTTCGATGAGCACCTCGCCCGATTCAAGCGTGATGGTGCAGCCATCGGCCCGCTTGACCTGATAAACGGGGAGAGGGTTGGTGGTGGAAGTGTAGGGGTGCCAGAGGTGGTTGCGGTCGAAGGTGGAGCTGGGCAGTTCGTAGCCGGCCTGCTGGATGAGCTGTTTGTCCTGGCTCACCTTGGAGCCGAGGGTGGTGAGGAGGTCGCCCACGATGGCGGAGTTGATGCCGACGTAGAGCGACTTCTCCACGGTTTCTTGGCTGAGTTGCGAGCGGCCGCCGGCGAAGCGGAGGAAGGCCTTGGGGTTGATGAAACGGAAGAGGGCGATGGTGGTGAGCACCTCGTCGTCGGTCAGCGGGGCCTGATGGGCGAGCGGTGTGCCGGGGATGGGGCTGAGCAGGTTGATGGGGATGGAGCTGCTGCCTATCCGCTTGAGGGTGAAGGCGAACTCGATGCGCTGGGCCATGCTCTCGCCCATGCCGATGATGCCGCCGCTGCAGATCTCCATCCCGACGCGGCGGGCGGCCTCGATGGTGCGCAGCTTCTCCTCCTGGGTGTGGGTGGAGCAGAGGGTGGGGAAGTAGGAGGGGGCGGTCTCTAAGTTGCAGTGGTAGCGGGTGATGCCGGCCTCGTGGAGCTGGCGCAGCGACTCCTCGTCCATCAGGCCCAGCGAGGCGCAGAGGTGGATGGAGGATTGGCGCCGCATGAGGCGCGTGGCTTCAAGGAGTTTCTGGAGTTGGGAGGGGGTGGGCTTGCGGCCGCTGGCTACGAGCGAGAAGCGGTTGACGCCTTGCTGTTCGTTGTAGAGGGCCTGGCGGAGGCACTCGTGGGGTGGGAGGGTGTCGTAGGTCTGGGCGGCGGTGTGGTAGTGGGCCGACTGGGCGCACCAGTGGCAATCCTCGGGGCAGCGGCCCGACTTGACGTTGATGATGCTGCACAGGTCGAACTCGCGGCTGGCGCAGGCTACGGTAATCTGGTGGGCGGCGGCATAGAGGGCCTCCTTGTCGGGGCAGCCGGCCAGCCAAAGGGCCTCCTCGGGCGAGATGTCGCCACCGGAGAGGACCCGCTGTTGTAATTCGGTAATGGTCATTGTAGGGGTTGAATGATGGGGTTTCTGTACCGAGGATTGCTTCCGGAGCGAGCGGTCGGCGATGTGTACGGCCAGATGACCGATGGTGACACAGCGGCCCATGCTGCTGAAGGCGGCATAGCGTTTATGGCTCCAGCGGCGGAAACGGAGGGTGGATGTGATTCTCTTTTTTCTCATCGTTGAGGGTACAAAAACCGGGGTTAATCGGAATTAATGGTGGCAAAAGTACGATAAAAATGGCTTTATGCAACGGCTAAATGAGATTTTTTATCTATTTTTGCACCCAAATCGCATCAAAAGAGTAACGAATAATGAAGAATATCCGCAATTTCTGCATCATTGCCCACATCGATCATGGCAAATCGACGCTGGCCGACCGCCTGCTGGAGTTTACGAAAACCATTCAGGTGACTGAGGGGCAGATGCTCGACGATATGGACCTGGAGCGTGAGCGTGGTATCACCATCAAGAGTCACGCCATCCAGATGGAGTATGACTACCAAGGTGAGAGGTATGTGTTGAACCTGATTGACACCCCGGGGCATGTCGATTTCTCGTACGAGGTGTCGCGTTCCATCGCGGCCTGCGAGGGGGCGCTGCTCATCGTGGATGCCTCGCAGGGTGTGCAGGCACAGACCATCTCGAACCTCTACATGGCCATTGAGCATGACCTGGAGATTATCCCCGTGATTAACAAGTGCGACATGGCCAGCGCGCAGCCTGATGAGGTGGAGGATGAGATTGTGGAGCTGCTGGGCTGCAAACGCGAGGAGATTATCCGCGCTTCCGGTAAGACGGGTATGGGCGTGGAGGAGATCCTGCAGGCGGTGATTGAACGCATCCCCCATCCCGTAGGCGACGAAGAGGCGCCGCTGCAGGCGCTGATCTTTGACTCGGTGTTCAACTCGTTCCGCGGCATCATTGCCTACTTCAAGGTGGAGAACGGCGTGATTCGCACGGGCGACAAGGTGAAGTTCTTCAACACGGGCAAGGAGTATGACGCTGACGAGATTGGGGTGCTGAAGATGGATATGGTGCCCCGCAAGGAGCTGCGCACGGGTGATGTAGGTTACATCATCTCGGGTATCAAGACCTCGCGCGAGGTGCGCGTGGGCGATACCATTACCCACATTGCCCGCCCCTGCGCCCAGGCGATTGAGGGGTTTGAGGAGGTGAAGCCGATGGTGTTTGCCGGGGTCTATCCCATCGAGGCGGAGGATTTCGAGGATCTGCGTTCGTCATTGGAGAAGTTGCAGCTGAACGATGCGAGCCTGACCTTCCAGCCAGAGTCGTCCGTAGCCCTTGGCTTCGGTTTCCGTTGCGGATTCTTGGGACTCCTCCACATGGAGATTGTGCAGGAGCGCCTGGATCGCGAGTTTGACATGAACGTGATTACCACCGTGCCCAACGTCTCCTACCGCGTCTTTGACAAGCAGGGGAATATGATGGAGGTGCACAACCCGGGCAGCATGCCCGACCCGACGCTGATTGACCACATCGAGGAGCCCTACATCCGCGCCAGCGTGATTACCACCACCGACTACATCGGACCCATCATGACCCTCTGCCTAGGCAAGCGGGGCGAGCTGGTGAAGCAGGAGTATATCTCGGGCAACCGCGTGGAGATTTTCTACGACCTGCCGCTGGGTGAGATTGTGATTGACTTTTATGATAAACTGAAGAGTATATCGAAGGGGTATGCCTCGTTCGACTACCATCCCAACGGGTTCCGTCCGTCGAAGCTGGTGAAGCTGGATATCCTGTTGAACGGTGATCCGGTGGATGCCCTCTCTACGCTGACCCACTTTGACAATGCCGAGGCCTTTGGGCGGCGGATGTGTGAGAAGCTGAAGGAGCTGATTCCGCGCCAGCAGTTCGACATCGCCATTCAGGCTGCCATCGGGTCGAAGATCATTGCCCGTGAAACGGTGAAGCAGGTGCGTAAGGATGTGACCGCCAAGTGTTACGGCGGTGACGTGAGCCGTAAGCGCAAGTTGCTGGAGAAGCAGAAGAAGGGTAAGAAGCGCATGAAGCAGATTGGTAACGTGGAGGTGCCGCAGAAGGCCTTCTTAGCGGTGCTGAAGCTGGATTAGGGGGGGGTGAAGACCCTCCCGGCCCCCCTTAAAGGGGGGTGACTTGTTAACTTGACAATTTTTAAAGTTTTAATAAATGAAATCTTTACTTAAACTACGCATCAGTATAAATCTGATTGCCAGTATTTTATTGTTTATGTCGGCGATTGTGGCTGCGGTGGTAGCCAACTCCTCTTGGGCGCCTTATTACCAGATGTTTCTGGATCAGGAGCTCTATCTGCGTATCGGCGACTTTAACCTCTTCTCGCACGGCGGCCATCCGCTGAAGATGCTTGATTTTATCAATGACTGCTTGATGACCATCTTCTTCCTCTCGGTGGGGTTGGAGATCAAGCGGGAACTGTTAGTGGGCGAACTCTCTACGTTTCGCAAGGCGATTCTGCCGATTATCGCGGCGTGTGGCGGTATGTTGCTGCCGGTGCTGATCTATGCGCTCATCGTGCCCGGTGGCAGTGCCGAGATGCGCGGTTGCGCCATCCCGATGGCTACCGATATCGCCTTCTCACTGGGTGTGCTGAGCCTGCTGGGCCGGCGTGTGCCGCTCAGTCTGAAGATCTTCCTGACCGCCTTTGCAGTGGTGGATGATATCGGCGGTATCTTGGTGATTGCCTTCTGCTACAGCGACCATGTGGCCCTGTCGTACCTGCTGGTGGCTGCGGCGCTCTTCGCGTTCCTCTATTATATGGGCCGCCGCGGTGTGACGGCCAAGATTTTCTACCTCTCGTTTGGACTGATTATCTGGTACCTCTTCTTGCAGTCGGGTATCCACAGCACCATCTCGGGTGTGATTCTCGCCTTTATGTTCCCCGCCCGTCCGCACTTAGAGGCCGGCCGGTACATCGAGCAGATCCGTTCGATTATCCGCACCTTCCCCGTATCGGAGAAGGAGGAGATTGTGCTGACCAATGACCAGATCAAGATGCTGAAGAAGGTGGAGCAGGCGTCGGACTACGTGATCAGTCCGCTGCAGTCGATGGAGAACAACCTGCATGGGTTGGTCAACTTCCTCATCCTGCCGCTTTTCGCCTTTGCCAATGCGGGCGTGGTGTTCAGCGGTGGTGGCAGTGTAATCGGTGATGTAAGCATCGCCGTGGCTGTGGGTTTGCTGACCGGTAAGTTCATCGGTATCTTCAGCTTTACCTGGCTCACCATCAAGTGCCGTATCACCCCCATGCCTCAGGGTATGAACTGGAAGAACCTGGCCGGTGTGTCGCTGCTGGGCGGTATCGGTTTTACCGTGTCGCTCTTCATCGCCAACCTCTCGTTTGCCGCTGAGCACCCCGAGATGCTGAATGAGGCGAAGTTCGGTGTGCTGTGCGGTACGATTGTGGCCGGTATTCTGGGTTATCTGGTGCTCCACATGGTACTGCCTGCTCCGCCCGCCGAGGAGAAGAAATAAGAAATTGTAGGCCTGGAATGTATGACAATTGAAAAAAACTTCATACCTTTGCAACTCGTTTAAAATAAACTACTGACGATATGAATATTTCGTATAACTGGCTGAAAGAATATGTTGACTTTGATTTGACCCCTCAGGAGGTGGCCGATGCGCTCACCTCGATTGGCCTGGAGACGGGCAGTGTGGAGGAGGTCCAATCCATTAAAGGCGGACTGGAGGGCCTGGTGGTGGGCGAGGTGCTCACCTGCGAGGCACACCCCAATTCCGACCATATGCACGTGACCACCGTGAACCTCGGTGCCGGTGAACCGGTACAGATTGTGTGCGGCGCACCCAATGTGGCTGCCGGACAGAAGGTGATTGTGGCGACCTTGGGCACCAAGCTCTATGACGGTGAGGAGTGCTTTACCATCAAGAAATCGAAACTGCGCGGCGTAGAGTCGAACGGCATGATTTGCGCGGAGGATGAGATTGGCATCGGTACGGACCATGCCGGCATCATCGTGCTGCCCGCTGAGACGGTGCCCGGCACGCTGGCCAAGGATTACTACCACATCAAGAGCGACTACGTGCTCGAGGTGGATATCACCCCCAACCGTGCGGATGCCTGCTCGCACTACGGTGTGGCCCGCGACCTCTATGCCTACCTGGTACAGAACGGTTACACCACCCGCCTGCAGCGCCCCTCGGTAGAGGCTTTTGCCGTGGAGAACCACGACCTGGACATCGACGTGACGGTGGAGAACAGTGAGGCTTGTCCGCACTATGCCGGTGTGAGCGTGAAGGGTGTTACCGTCAAGGAGAGCCCCGAGTGGCTGCAGAACAAACTGCGCCTGATTGGTTTGAGACCCATCAATAACGTGGTGGATGTAACTAACTACATGGTGCATGCCTTCGGTCAGCCGCTCCACTGCTTCGACGCCCGCCAGGTGAAGGGAGATCAGGTGGTGGTGAAGACCCTGCCGCAGGGTACCCCCTTCGTGACCCTCGATGGGGTAGAGCGGAAGCTGGATGAGCGCGACCTGATGATTTGCAACGCTGAAGAACCGATGTGTATCGCCGGTGTGTTTGGCGGTTTGCAATCGGGCTCGACCGAGGAGACCACCGACATCTTCCTGGAGAGCGCCTATTTCCACCCCACGTGGGTGCGTAAGACCGCCCGCCGGCACGGCTTGAGCACCGACGCGTCGTTCCGCTTTGAGCGCGGTATCGACCCCAACGGCGTGATCTACTGCCTGAAATTAGCCGCCCTGATGGTGAAGGAGCTGGCCGGAGGTACTATCTCCTCTGAAATCAAGGATGTCTGCGCCGCACCCGTGGCCGACTTCCGCGTGGAGCTGAGCTACGCCCAGGTGCAGAACCTGATTGGTAAAGCCATCACCCCTGAGGAGATCAAGCGCATCGTGAGTAGCTTAGAGATGACCATCGTGGAGGAGACGGCAGAGGGCCTGACCCTTGACGTACCGCCCTACCGCGTGGATGTACAGCGCCCCTGCGACGTGATTGAAGATATCCTCCGCATCTATGGTTATAATAATGTAGAGATTCCCACCACCCTGAAGTCGAGCCTCACCACCAAGGGCGAGTGCGACCGTTCGAACAAGCTGCAGAACCTGGTGGCTGAGCAGCTGGTGGGTTGTGGATTCAACGAGATACTGAACAACTCGCTGACCCGTGCCGCCTACTACGACGGGTTGGGCGCTTACCCCGCTGAGAACCTGGTGCGCCTGATGAATCCGCTGAGCAACGACCTCAACGTGATGCGCCAGAGCCTCCTCTTCGGTGGCTTGGAGAGCATAGCCCACAACGCCAACCGCAAGAACGCCGACCTCCGCTTCTTTGAGTTCGGTAACTGCTACCGCTACGACGCTGACCGGAAGGATGCCGAGCGTCCGCTGAACGCCTACAGCGAGGCCTATCACCTGGCCCTCTGGGTGACCGGCAAGCGCGTGCAGAACTCTTGGGCCCATGCCGATGAAGAGAGCTCGGTCTTTGAGTTGAAAGCCTACGTGCTCAACATCTTCCGTCGCCTGGGCTTGGCTCAGTCGGCCATCCAGCAGGTACATGCCACGGAGGACATCTTCGCCACCGCCATCGGCTTCGAAACCCGCGGCGGCAAGCGATTGGCCACCTTAGGTATCGTGAAGAAGAAACTGCTCAAGGCGATGGACATTGAACAGGAGGTCTATTACGCCGACCTGAACTGGAACGAGCTGATGAAGGCCATCAAGAGTGTGAAGGTGAGCTACAAGGAGCTCTCGAAGTTCCCCGCCGTGAAGCGCGACCTGGCCCTGCTGGTGGATAAGAAGGTGGAGTTTGCCGAGATAGAGCGCATAGCCTACGAGAGCGAGAAGAAGTTGCTTAAGGAGGTGGAGCTGTTTGACGTCTATGAGGGCAAGAACCTGGAGCCCGGCAAGAAGAGCTACGCGGTGAGCTTCTTGCTGCAGGATGAGAACGCCACGCTCAACGAGAAGCAGATTGACAAAATCATGCAGAAGCTGGTGACCAACCTGCAGAACAAGCTCGATGCCAAACTGAGATAAACAATTAAAAAACAAAACCATAACACATTAAACATTTTATTCCCATGGGAAGAGCGTTTGAATATAGAAAAGCTACGAAGCTGAAGAGATGGGGCCATATGGCTAAGACCTTCACCCGCCTGGGCAAGCAGATTGCCATTGCTGTGAAAGCCGGTGGTCCGGAACCCGAGAACAACCCTACACTCCGTTCGGTTATCGCCACCTGTAAGCGCGAGAACATGCCGAAGGATAACATTGAGCGTGCCATCAAGAATGCGATGGGTAAAGACCAGAGCGACTACAAGGGCATGACCTACGAAGGCTACGGCCCCCACGGCATTGCCATCTTTGTAGATACCCTGACCGATAACCCCACCCGTACGGTAGCCGATGTACGCAGCGTCTTCAACAAGTTTGGCGGCAACCTCGGTACGATGGGTTCGCTGGCCTTCCTCTTTGACCACAAGTGCGTCTTCACCTTCAAGATGAAAGAGGGTATGGACATGGAGGAGTTTATCCTGGATATGATTGACTTCGACGTGGACGAGGATTACGAGATGGACGAGGAAGAGGGTACCATTACCATCTATGGCGACCCCAAGAGCTACGCTGCCATCCAGAAGCATCTGGAGGAGCAGGGCTTTGAGGATGTGGGTGGTGACTTTACCTATATCCCCAACGACCTGAAGGAGATTGAACCCGACCACCGCGAGACCATCAATAAGATGGTAGAGCGCCTGGAAGAGTTTGATGACGTGCAGACGGTTTATACCAACATGAAGCCCGAAGAGGAGGCTGAATAATCTTCGAGACCCGATTATGAGCGAACGATCAGATCAAGCGAAAGCCCTCTTCCGCGAGGGCTTTAACTGCGCACAGTCGGTCGTAGCGGCCTATGCCGACCTCTACGGCTATACGCCCGAACAGGCCCTGCGTATGTCGGCCGCCTTTGGTGGCGGCATCGGACGGATGCGTATGACTTGCGGTGCCGCCTGCGGCCTGTTTATGCTGGCTGGATTGGAGAAGGGAGCCACTGAGGGCGCCAATAGCCAAGCCAAAGCCGACACCTACACCACCGTGCAGGAGCTGGCCGCCGAGTTTAAACGCCGTAACGGCTCGCTGATTTGCGCCGAACTGCTGGGCCTGAAGAAACCCGAAGGCTCACCCATCCCCGAAGAGCGCACACCGGCCTATTACGCCAAGCGCCCCTGCATCGATATGGTGGAAGAGGCTTGCAAGATTTGGGAGGCGTATCATGTTAAAAAGGCTGAAAATCAAGAGTAGGCTTGCCATTCATCCCATAAAGAGAGTGCGTTGATTCACGAAAGCGTGAATTCAACGCATTTTTTTTTGTTTCATATTTGCATAAATGAGTTAAATCTGCTACTTTTGTGGTGTTTATTGAATAACCTGAAAAGTATCGAAGATCATGTGCAACAATACGACACCTATTAAGCGCGTCTTAGTGAGCGGTGGAGCCGGTTTTATCGGTTCGCACCTCTGTAAACGTCTCGTTCAGGATGGCTGCCACGTTATCTGTATGGACAACCTCTTTACCGGCTCGAAGCGTAACATCGCCGATTTGATGGATCATCCTCATTTTGAGTTTGTTGAACATGACGTCACCCTGCCTTACGAGGTGGATGTGGATGAGATTTACAACCTGGCCTGTCCGGCTTCGCCTATCCACTACCAGTATGACCCTATCAAGACCATCAAGACCTCGTTTCTCGGCGCCTTGCACATGCTGGGCATCGCCAAGCGGTGTAACGCCAAGATTATGCAGGCCTCGACCAGCGAGGTGTATGGCGACCCCGAGGTGCATCCACAGGTGGAGAGCTACTGGGGTAACGTCAACCCCGTAGGTTACCGTTCGTGTTACGACGAGGGTAAGCGCTGCGCTGAGACCCTCTTCATGGATTACCATCGTCAACACGGACTGCGTATCAAGATTATCCGCATCTTCAACACCTACGGACCCAACATGCTGCCCAACGATGGCCGCGTGATTTCAAACTTCGTGCTTCAGGCACTGCGCAACGAGGATATTACGATCTATGGTACCGGCGACCAGACCCGCAGCTTCCAGTATGTGGATGACCTGATTGAGGGGATGGTGCGCATGATGGCTACGGGTGATGACTTTATCGGACCCGTTAACCTGGGCAATCCGCGTGAGTTCACCATCCGTCAGCTGGCCAAGAAGGTGATTGAGATGACCGACTCCAAATCCAAGTTGGTCTATCGCCCCTTGCCGCATGACGATCCGCAGCAGCGCCGGCCCCATATCGCCTTGGCGCAAGCCAAACTGCACTGGCAACCCATCGTGCCGTTGGAGGTGGGCCTGGAGCGCATCATCGCCTATTTCCGCGAAACGGAGATTGAAAAATAAAAAGAGGAGGCTGACCTCACCAGTTAGAAACAGATTAGATTATATATAAGGAAAGTAGATATGAACAATAAAATCAATTCATCAGAATACAAAATCTTGATTGTAGATGATGTGATGTCGAACGTGCTGTTGCTTAAGGTGCTCTTGAGCAACGAAAAGTTCGCTATCTGCACCGCCAGTAACGGTGCGCAGGCTTTGGCTCAGGTGGAAAAGGAACATCCGGACTTGATTCTGCTTGACGTGATGATGCCCGATATGAGCGGTTTCGACGTGGCCCTGAAACTGAAGAGCACCGAGGCCCATAAGCACATCCCCATCATCTTCCTGACCGCCCTGAACAGTACGGCCGATATCGTGAAGGGCTTTCAGGTGGGTGCTAACGACTTTATTTCCAAACCTTTCAATAAGGAGGAATTGATTACCCGCGTTTATCACCAGATTTCGCTGGTGGCTGCTCATCGCACCATTGCCCGACAGAACGAAGAGTTGCGTAATACCGTGGAGGGGCGCGACAAGCTCTATTCCGTCATTGCTCACGACCTGCGTTCTCCTATCGGTTCGATAAAAATGGTGCTTAATATGCTTATCCTGAATCTGCAAGCCGATAAGATTGGCAGTGATATGTTTGAACTGCTCACCACCGCGAACCAGACGACCGAGGATGTCTTCGCCCTGCTGGATAACCTGCTGAAGTGGACCAAGAGCCAGATTGGCCGCATGAACGTGGTCGTTCAGGATTTTGATGTGGTGGAAATGATTAACGGCGTATTGGAAATCTTCTCGATGGTGGCTTCGGTCAAGAAGATCGCCCTGCGCTACGAGGGGCCGGACCGCGTGCTGGTGACCGGTGATATGGATATGATCAAGACGGTGATTCGCAACCTGCTGAGCAATGCCATCAAGTTCAGCCAGCCCGACAACGAGGTGGTGATTCGCGCCGCTGTGAAGGGTGGGGAAGTGGAGGTCAGCGTAGAAGACCATGGCTGCGGTATCAGCGCTGAGGGCCAGAAGAAGCTGCTCCACAGCGATACCCACTTCAGCACCTTCGGTACCAATAACGAAGAGGGTTCTGGCCTGGGACTGCTGCTCTGCTTGGACTTTATGCAAAAGAACAACGGACGCCTTTGGTTTGTATCGAAGGAGGGCGTAGGCTCTACCTTCAGTTTCTCATTGCCCCTGAGTAGATAACCCAACGCTACCCAACAGGCCCACGCTGACAAGTTAATAATTAACGGAATAATTACGATACCAATGAATTTGAAACGACTCTATACCTTGCTCCTCCTTGCGCTGACCGCTACCTGGTCGGCCATGGCCTGCACCAACCTGATTGTGGGTAAGAACGCCTCGGCTGATGGCTCGACCATCGTCTCCTACTCAGCCGACTCGTATGGCCTGTTCGGTGAACTCTATCACTATGGCGCCGGTGTGCATAAGAAAGGTACCCTTATCGATATCCACGAGTGGGATACCGGTAAGTACCTGGGACAGATTCCCCAGGCCAAGGAGACCTACAACGTGATTGGAAATATGAACGAGTTCCAGCTGACCATCGGTGAGACCACCTTTGGCGGACGGCCTGAGCTGGTGGATACCACGGGTGTGATTGACTACGGCAGCTTGATCTACCTGGCCCTGCAGCGCTCTCGGAACGCCCGCGAGGCGATCAAGGTGATGACCGACCTGGTGCAGGAGTATGGTTACTACAGCAGCGGAGAGTCGTTCACCATTGCCGATCCTAACGAGGTGTGGGTGATGGAGATGATTGGCAAGGGCCCCGGCATTCGCGGCGCTGTATGGGTAGCGGTGCGCATCCCTGACGACTGCATCTCTGCCCATGCAAACCAGAGCCGTATCCACCAGTTCAACCTGAACGACAAGGAGAATTGCATCTACTCGTCAGACGTCATCTCGTTTGCCCGTGAGAAGGGCTACTTCAGCGGGGTGAACAAGGAGTTCAGCTTTGCCGATGCCTATGCGCCGCTTGACTTTGGTGCCCGCCGCTTCTGCGAAGCCCGCGTGTGGAGCTATTTCAACAGGTACACTGACCGAGGTCAGGAGTTCTTACCTTATATATTAGGTGACACCGACCAACCCATGCCGCTCTACCTGAAGCCTAACCGCAAACTCTCCGTCAAGGATGTGCAGGAGGCCATGCGCGACCATTATGAAGGTACCCCGCTGGATATCTCGCAGGATTTCGGTGCCGGTCCTTACCACGCTCCCTACCGTCTGACACCGCTGACCTTTACGGTGGATGGCGAAGAGTACTTCAACGAGCGCCCCATCTCTACCCAGCAGAGTGCCTTTGTCTTCGTGGCCCAGATGCGTTCGCAGCTGCCCGACCACGTAGGTGGCGTGCTGTGGTTCGGTGTGGATGATGCGAACATGACCGTCTTTGTGCCCGTCTATTGCTGTACAGACCAGGTACCCACCTGTTATAGCCGCGTGGATGGCGCCGACTACGTTACCTTCTCTTGGAACTCCGCTTTCTGGATTCATAACTGGGTAGCCAACATGGTCTATCTGCGTTACGACCTGATGATTGACGACGTGCGTCAGGTGCAGCGTCAGCTGGAAGAGAGTTTCGCTACAGCCCAGTCCGGTATTGAGCAGGTCGCTGTAGAACTGAGCAAGAGCAATCCCGTTGAAGCCCGTCGCTTCCTGACCGCCTACACCAACCAGATGGCTCAGAGCGCTTTTGCCTCGTGGAAGCAATTGGGTGAGTTCCTCGTAGTGAAATACAACGACGGCGTGGTGAAGCGGATGAAGGACGGATGCTTTGAACGAAACGCTATCGGCGAGCCCGTGGCACCCCAGCGCGTAGGTTATCCTAAGGCCTTCCTTGAGGAGTATGTGCGCCAGACGGGCGACCGCTATAAGAAGAATAAATAAACTCTAATCTATAAAACTATTTTTATTATGGAAAATCAAGAACTGATTCAACAAGTAACAGCCAAGGCTGAAGCCTGGCTGAGCCCTGCTTATGACGCCGAAACACAAGCAGAAGTAAAGCGTATGCTGGAAAATCCCGATAAGACTGAACTGATAGAGTGCTTCTACAAGGACCTGGAGTTCGGTACAGGCGGTCTGCGCGGTATCATGGGTTCAGGCAGTAACCGTATGAACATCTATACGGTAGGTGCAGCTACTCAGGGTATGGCCAATTATCTGAATAAGAACTTTGCCAACCTCGACCAGATTTCGGTTGTAGTAGGCCACGACTGCCGCAACAACAGCCGTAAGTTCGCTGAAATCTCTGCCGACATCTTCTCAGCCAACGGCATCAAGGTTTATCTCTTCGACGACCTGCGTCCCACGCCTGAAGTGTCATTCGCCATCCGCGAACTGGGCTGCCAGGCCGGTGTGAACATCACCGCCAGCCACAACCCCCGCGAGTACAATGGCTACAAGGCCTACTGGGATGACGGCGCACAGGTGCTGGCTCCACACGATACCGGTATCATCGACGAGGTGAACAAGGTGACCGTAGATGGCATCAAGTTCCAGGGAAACAAGGAACTGATTCAGATTATCGGCGAAGATGTGGACAAGGTTTATCTGGAGAAGGTACATGGTATCTCGATTGACCCTGAGGTGATCAAGCGCCAGAAGGATTTGAGCATCGTCTATACGCCGCTGCACGGTGCCGGTCGCACCCTGATTCCGCGTTCGCTGAAAGAGTGGGGCTTTGAGAATGTACACACGGTACCCGAGCAGATGGTGAAGGACGGTAACTTCCCCACCGTGGTATCTCCCAACCCCGAGAACGCTGAAGCGTTGACCCTCGCTATCAAGATGGCCAAGGAGATTAACGCGGACATCGTGATGGCCAGTGACCCCGACGCTGACCGTGTAGGTATGGCCTGCAAGGACGATAAGGGTGAGTGGGTATTGATCAACGGTAACCAAACCGCCCTCCTCTTCCTCTATTACATCATCAAGAACCGCATCGCTACGGGTAAGATGAAGCCCAACGACTTTGTAGTGAAGACCATTGTAACCACCGAAATGATCAAGGCTATCGCCGACAAGAACAAAGTAGAGATGCGCGACTGCTACACCGGATTCAAGTGGATTGCCCGCGAGATTCGTCTGAGCGAAGGCAAGCAGCAGTACATCGGTGGCGGTGAAGAGAGCTACGGTTTCCTGGCTGAAGACTTTGTACGCGATAAAGATGCCGTATCAGCTTGCTCGCTGCTGGCTGAAATCTGCGCTTGGGCCAAGGATCAGGGCAAGACCCTCTATGACGTACTCATGGATATCTATGTAGAGTATGGCTTCTCAAAGGAGACCACCGTCAACGTAGTAAAACCCGGTAAGAGCGGCGCTGACGAGATCAAGGCCATGATGGAAGGCTTCCGTGCCAACTCTCCCAAGGAGATTGGTGGCTCGAAAGTGGTTCTGGTCAAGGACTACAAGAGCCTGAAAGCTATGGACGGCGACGGTAAGGTAAGCGACATCGACATGCCTGAAACCAGCAATGTACTGCAGTTCTTTACCGCTGATGGCACCAAGATTTCTGTTCGACCCTCGGGTACCGAGCCTAAGATTAAGTTCTATATCGAGGTAAAGGGCGAGATGGGTTGCGCTAAATGTTACGCTAACGCTAACGCAGAAGCTGAGAAGAAGATAGCAGCTGTGCGTCAGTCGCTTAATATCTAAAATTTAACTGTTTCGAAGGTCAAGCCCTATCGGCTTGGCCTTCACTTTTTGTTCATTTTATATTTATCCTATGGGAGGATTTTTCGGCACGGTAGCACAATCTGCCTGCGTTTATGACCTGTTTTACGGAACCGATTACAATTCACATCTGGGCACCAAGCGTGGAGGTATGGCTACCTACAACAGCCAGAGCCACTTGTTTGCCCGCGCTATCCACAATCTTGAGAGTACCTACTTCCGCACGAAGTTCGAGGGTGAACTGGATAAGTTTGTAGGTGAGTCGGGCATTGGCGTCATCAGTGATACAGACCCTCAGCCCGTCGTAATCAACTCACACCTGGGCCGCTTCGCCATTGTGACGGTGGCCAAGATTACCAATATTGAAGAGATTGAACAGGAGTTGCTCAACCAGAAAATGCATTTCGCTGAGTTAAGTTCCGGAAAGACCAATCAGACCGAATTGATTTCGCTGCTCATCATTCAGGGTAAGGACTTCGTGGACGGTATTGAAAATGTTTTCCGCCACATCAAGGGGTCTTGCTCCATGCTGCTGCTTACCGAGGATGGTATCATTGCCGCCCGCGACCGGTGGGGGCGTACCCCTATCGTCGTGGGACGCAAAGAGGGGGCTTATGCCGTAAGCAGCGAGTCGAGCAGCTTTCCGAACCTCGACTATGAGATTGACCGATACTTGGGTCCGGGCGAGATTGTACGCCTGCGAGCCAACGGCGTAGAACAGATGCGCGCCCCCAACGAGGAGATGCAGATTTGCTCCTTCCTCTGGGTCTATTACGGCTTCCCTACCTCATGCTACGAGGGCAAGAACGTGGAAGAGGTGCGCTTCACCTCCGGCCTCAAGATGGGCCAGACCGACGAGTCGGCGGTAGATTGCGCCTGCGGTATTCCCGATTCAGGTGTGGGTATGGCGTTGGGTTACGCCGAGGGTAAGGGCGTACCTTACCACCGTGCCATCTCCAAGTACACCCCGACGTGGCCTCGCAGCTTCACACCCAGCAAGCAGGAGATGCGAAACCTGGTGGCCAAGATGAAGCTGATACCTAACCGCTCTATGCTCGAGGGCAAACGGGTGCTCTTCTGCGACGACTCCATCGTACGCGGCACTCAGCTGCGCGACAACGTCAAGGAGCTCTTCAACTATGGTGCCAGCGAGGTGCACATCCGCATTGCCTGTCCGCCACTGATATACAGTTGCCCCTTTATCGGCTTCACCGCCTCGAAGAGTGACCTGGAGCTAATCACCCGCCGTATTATCAAAGAATTAGAGGGCGACGAGAATAAGAACCTGGAGAAGTACGCTACCACCAATTCGCCCGAATATAACCGCTTGGTGGAGATTATTCGCCAACGTTTTGGACTCAATTCGTTGAAATTCAATACACTTGAAACCCTTGTAGATTCTATTGGACTGCCTAAGTGCAAGCTCTGTACCCACTGTTTTGATGGCAGCAGTCACTTTTAAAAATGTATAATTATAAAAAAGGGATGCAATTTGCTTGGCAGTTTGCGTCCCTTTTTTTATCTTTGAGGCTGAATTTAAAATAACACTCTGGTATGATGACATTAGTAGAACGCTTTTTAAAGTATGTTTGCTTTGACACACAGTCGAGCGAAGAGACGGCTGTCACTCCAAGCACGCCAGGGCAGATGGTTTTTGCCCGCTACCTGAAAGAAGAACTGACGGCATTGGGCCTGGAGGAGATAACACTGGATGAGAATGGTTATCTCTTTGCCACCCTACCGGCCAACACCGATAAACCTGTGCCCACGATTGGCTTTATCGCTCACATGGACACCAGCCCTGACATGAGTGGCAAAGAGGTCTCTCCACGTATTGTCAGCGCTTATGACGGGGGCGACATCCCTTTGAGCAGCGACGGCAGCGTGGTGCTCTCGCCTGAGCGCTTCCCTGAACTGCTTGATCACATAGGCGAGGACCTGATTGTGACTGACGGACGCACCCTGCTTGGCGCAGACGACAAGGCTGGCATCGCTGAGATTGTCTCAGCTATCGTCTATCTACAGCAGCATCCCGAGATTAAACATGGCAAGGTGCGCATTGGCTTCAACCCCGATGAAGAGATTGGCCTCGGAGCCCATAAGTTCAACGTGGAGCAGTTTGGTTGCGCCTGGGCCTACACCATGGATGGCGGTGAGGTGGGGGAACTGGAGTTTGAAAACTTCAATGCCGCATCGGCCACCCTTACCTTTATCGGCCGTAACGTTCACCCGGGGTATGCCAAGAACAAGATGCTCAACTCGCTGCGCATAGCTAACCGCTTCATCTCGCTGCTTCCGGCGAAGGAGAGCCCCGAGCAGACCGAGGGGTATGAAGGCTTCTACCACCTTATCGGCATTCAGGGCGACGTAGAACAGACCAAGGTGAGCTACATCATCCGCGACCACGACCGCGAACGCTTCGAAGGACGCAAACAGAACATCGAACGCCTGGTGCGCCTGCTCAACGAAGAGTTTGGCGAGGGCAGCGTGGTGCTCGACCTGCGCGACCAATATTACAACATGCGTCAGCAGATAGAGCCTGTCATGTACATCATCGACATCGCTAAGGCCGCCATGGAGGCAGCCGGCGTAGAGCCTAAGGTACGTGCCATTCGAGGCGGTACAGACGGCGCACAGCTCTCGTTTAAGGGACTGCCCTGTCCAAATATCTTTGCTGGCGGACTCAACTTCCACGGCCGTTACGAGTTCCTCCCCATCCCCAATATGGAGAAGGCCATGCGTACCGTGGTAGAGATTGTACGCCTGGTGGGCGAGGCTGACTACAAGCAGAACTAACTATCAACCTTTTATAACAACTAATTCCTAAAAAAACAGTAACAGTATGAAGACTACTCCGTTTACTGAAAAACACATCTCGCTGGGTGCCAAGATGCACGAGTTTGCGGGATACAACATGCCTATTGAATATTCAGGCATCATCGACGAACACCTTACCGTATGCAACGGCGTGGGCGTGTTCGATGTTTCTCACATGGGTGAATTCTGGGTAAAGGGTCCCAAAGCGCTGCCCTTCCTGCAGAAGATTACCTCGAACAACGTGGCTGCACTGACGCTGGGACAGGCACAGTACAGCTGTTTCCCCAACGAAGAGGGTGGCATCGTAGATGACCTGATTGTCTATTATTATGAACCAGAGAAGTATCTGTTGGTAGTCAATGCCGCTAACATCGACAAGGACTGGAACTGGTGTGTGAGCCATAACGACGAGGGCGCCGAACTGGAGAACGCCTCTGACCGCATGGCTCAGCTGGCTATCCAGGGACCCAAGGCGATGGCTACCCTGCAGAAGCTGACCGATATCAATCTGGCTGAGATTCCCTACTATCACTTCACACACGGTGCTTTCGCTGGCGAGAAGGATGTCATTATCTCTAACACCGGTTACACTGGTGCCGGTGGTTTTGAGCTCTACTTCTATCCCGATGCCGCTATGAAGATTTGGGACGCTGTGTTCGAGGCCGGTGCTGAGTTTGGCATTAAGCCTATCGGACTGGGTGCCCGCGACACGCTGCGCCTGGAGATGGGTTTCTGTCTCTACGGAAACGACCTGGACGATACCACCTCGCCCATCGAGGCTGGTCTGGGCTGGATTACCAAGTTTGTTGATGGCAAGAACTTTACCAACCGCGAGGCTTTGGCCCGCCAGAAGGCTGAAGGTGTACAGCGTAAGTTGGTTGGCTTCGAGCTGATTGACCGCGGTATTCCCCGCCATGGTTACAACCTGCTCAATGCGGATGGCGAGCAGATTGGTGTGGTGACCTCTGGTACGATGTCGCCCATCCGCAAGATTGGAATCGGTATGGGTTACGTGAAGCCCGAGTACAGCAAGCCCGGTACTGAGATTGCCCTAGACAACCGTGGCCGCAAGCTGAAGGCTGTGGTGGTGAAGCCCCCCTTCCGTAAGTAATTGACGATTTTCATGATAAGCCACCATCGCTATCTATCCAGATGAGCGATGGTGGTTTTTTTTTAGAAGATGTAGGGCCAAAAGATGAGGGTGCCAACGATGGCGGCAGCGGTGGAGATGATGAGTACGGCGCCGGCAGCGGTGTCTTTGGCTTGACCAGCCAAGGGGTGACGGGTAGGGGAGGCGAGGTCGGTGAGGCGCTCGATGGCGGTGTTAATCAGTTCGGCAGAGATGACACCTGCGATGCAAAGCGTCACGATGCACCACTCCGTGCGACTGATGCCAAACCGCCAACCGGCTAACGTCACTGCCACAGCGGCCAGCAGGTGAAAACGCATGTGGCTTTCACGCTGCACCCCGTGGAGAATGCCCTGTAGGGCGTAGAGAAAACTTTTGAGTTGCTTCATTCTTCAGTTGACGGGTTGATAAGTTGACCAATCATATTCTGTTTCGCTCTACCTGTTTGACGCCTTTGACGGTACGGAGCTTCTTGACCAGGGTCTCGAGATGGGCCGTGTTATCGACCATGATGGTGAGGGTGCCGGCGAAGAGGCCGTCGTTTGAGTCGATGGCGATACCTCGCAGGGTGATGCCGCTCTCCTTCGAGATAATGGAGGTGAGGTTGGTGACAATGCCGATGTCGTCGTGGCCCACTACGCGCAGGTTGACGGGGTACTGCGTACCTTCGCCTTTGCCAGCCCAGCGTGCCTTGACGATGCGGTAACCAAAGCGGGTGCGTAGGTCGGTTGCGTTAGGGCAGTCGCAGCGGTGGATTTTGATGCCACCGGTTACGCTGACAAAGCCGAAGACGTCGTCGCCATAGATGGGCGAACAGCAACGGGCCAGTGTGAACTCAATGCCTTTCAGATTCTGGTCGATGACCAGTACATCCTCGCGCTTGCCGCTGATGGCCTCTTCGGTGGGGGTCATGTTGTAACCCTCGGCACTGCGGTAGGTAATCTCGTCGTGGGTGTCAGTCTCACGACGTTGCTGCTCGACGTAGCGGTCGATAATTTGGTTGACATCAAGGGTTTCGTCGGCAATGGCTTGGTAGAAGTCGGTCACCACTTTATACCCCATCCGCTGGATAAGGCGCATCATGATGGACTCATCGTAGTCTATCTTGCGGTTCTTGAACTTGCGCTCCAAGGTCTCCTTGGCAAAGGCATACTGTTTGGCGGCAATCTCCTTCAGCGCCTGGCGTATCTTGGTGCGCGCTTTCGAGGTGGTGACGATGTTGAGCCAATCCTGCTTGGGGGTCTGTGTGTTGCTGGTCATGACCTCTACCTGGTCGCCACTCTGCAGCTGCTGGCGCAGGGGGACGTTCTTGCCGTTGACCTTGGCGCCGATGCAGCGGCAGCCTACGCGGCTGTGAATGGCAAAGGCGAAGTCGAGCACGGTGCTCCCTTTGCCTAATTTAAAGAGGTCGCCCTTGGGGGTGAAGACGAAGACCTCATCCTCATAGAGGTCCATCTTGAACTGGTCCATTGCCTCGAGGCCGTGGGTGTCGTTGCTCTCCAGCGCTTCGCGTACAGAGGTGAGCCACTCGTCCAGGCCGCTCTCTCCCTTCACGCCTTTATAGCGCCAGTGGGCAGCCAGGCCGCGCTCGGCGATTTCATCCATCCGCTCGGTGCGAATCTGTACCTCCACCCATTTCCCTTCGGGGCCCATCACGGTGATGTGGAGCGATTCGTAGCCATTGCTCTTCGGCACGGAGAGCCAGTCGCGCAGGCGTTTGGGGTTGGGCTGGTACATGTCGGTTACGATGCTATAGACCTGCCAGCACTCTTGCTTCTCCTTCTCGGGGGCCGAGTCGAGGATGACGCGGATGGCGAAGAGGTCATAGACCCCCTCGAAGGGGCACTTCTGCTTCTTCATCTTCTGGTAGATGGAGTGGATGCTCTTGGTGCGCCCCTTGATGTGGAACTTCAGTCCGGCCTGGTTCAGCTTCTCCTCGATGGGGCCGATGAACGAGGCGATATAGCGGTCGCGCGAGGCCTTGGTTTCGTTCAGCTTCGACTTGATGTGGTAATAGATATCGTGCTCGGTGTATTTCAGCGAGAGGTCCTCCAACTCCGACTTCAGCTTGTAGAGGCCCAGTTTATGGGCCAGCGGAGCGTAGAGGTAGGCGGCTTCGGAGGCCACTTGCAGGCGCGACTCATCGTTGCCCGACTCCTTGATTTGGCGCATCAGGTTGACGCGGTTGGCTATCATAATAAGTATCACGCGTACATCTTCTGCAAAGGTGAGTAGCAGGTTGCGGAAGTTCTCGCTCTCTACGGCGGGGCTCTTGGTGTAGAGCTCTTGCACGCGCAGCAGGCCGTGAACAATGCCGGCTACATCCTCGCCAAAAAGGCGGCCTATCTCTTGGGTGGTCATCAGGCCGGTGCGTACCGTATCGTGCAGCATCACGCCCAGGATGGAGGCGCGGCGCATGCCTATCTCGTCGGCTACAATGACCGCCGTCTGCAAATCCTTGATGATGGGGTTCAGGCCGAACAGGTCGCGTGCAACGCGTTTGCTCTCCACCGTTTGCTTCAGGATGGCTTTCACCTGGCGGCAGTCGTGTGGTTTCAGCGTATCGCCAGAGAGAAGGAGCAAGTGGCGGTAGAGCGCGAAGAGCTGTCCACGCTCGACAGCCGTGAAAAAGGGGGGCATAGGTACTGTATAGGTTTCCATTGTTATCGCTGTTTAATCATTCTAAAATGGTATGAACAGGCCGCTTTTCTGTGCAATCCGTTCGATTTTTGCGGTAAAGATATGTTTTTTCTTTCTTTTATTGCGCTATTTCTAATTATTTTTGTATTTTTGGGCGTGAATTTTAATACAAACGATACTATGACGCTTACTCAACAAGATTTGGAACTGCTGAACAAAAAAGGCATTTCCAAGCAGCAAATTGCTGACCAACTGGCCTGTTTTGAGACCGGTTTCCCCTATTTGAAACTCCATGCAGCCGCCTCTGTGGAGAATGGCATCCTGTCCCTCTCTGCTGATGAACAGAAGGTTTACCAAGATGCGTGGGAGTGTTATACACAAACAGATAAGAAGGTGGTGAAGTTTGTACCGGCATCGGGTGCTGCCAGCCGTATGTTCAAGAACCTCTTTGAGTTCCTGGGGGCTGACTACGATGTGCCTACTACCTCGTTTGAAAAGACCTTTTTCGAGAAGATTGAGCGCTTTGCCTTCTTTGCTGACCTCAACGCCGCTTGCCTGAAGAACGAGGGTAAGGGCATCCTCGACCTGATTGCCGCTGGCGCTTACAAACCCGTGGTGGCCAATCTGCTGCAAAGTGCGGGTCTGAACTATGGCGCCCTGCCTAAGGGCCTGCTGAAGTTCCACAGCTACGAGGATGATAACCGTACGCCCCTTGAGGAGCATCTGGTAGAGGGCGCGCTCTATGCCGCTAACCGCAATGGCAAGGTTAACGTGCACTTCACGGTATCGCCAGAGCATCGTCCGCTCTTCCAGGCGCTGGTGGAGGAGAAGGCTGCCGCTTATGCGAAGAAATATGGTGTGGACTATCAGATCTCGTTTAGCGAGCAGAAGCCCAGCACCGATACCGTAGCCGGTACGATGGATAACCAGCCCTTCCGCGACGAGAATGGCAAGCTGCTCTTCCGTCCCGGTGGTCACGGCGCACTGATTGAGAACCTCAACGACCTGGACGCTGATATCATCTTCATCAAGAACATTGATAATGTAGTGCCCGACAAACTGAAGGGTGACACCGTGCTCTATAAGAAACTGATTGCCGGTGTGTTGGTCGCTTTGCAGCAGAAGGCATTTGAATACCTCAGCCTGCTTGAAAGCGGTAAGTACACCCAGGAACAGGTGATGGAAATCCTGAACTTCACCCAGAAGCAGCTCTTCTGCAAGAACCCCGAGGTGAAGAATTTAGAGGATGCTGAACTGGTTATCTACTTGAAGAATAAGTTGAACCGCCCGATGCGTGTTTGCGGTATGGTGAAGAACGTGGGCGAGCCTGGTGGCGGTCCGTTCCTGGCATACAACAGCGACGGCACCATCTCGCTGCAGATTCTGGAGAGCTCGCAGATTGACATGAACGATCCGGTGAAGAAGGAGATGTTTGAAAAGGGTACCCACTTTAACCCCGTTGACTTAGTTTGCGCCGTACGCAATTACAAGGGAGAGAAGTTCGACCTGCTGAAGCATGTGGACAAGGCCACGGGCTTCATCTCATTCAAGTCAAAGAACGGCAAGGAACTGAAGGCGCTTGAGTTGCCCGGCCTCTGGAACGGTGCGATGAGCGACTGGAACACGGTATTCGTAGAGGTGCCCTTGACCACCTTTAACCCCGTGAAGACTGTCAACGACCTGTTGCGCGACCAGCATCAATAAGCCCCTCCACAAAGCGGCGGCCTAAAAGCCCAGCTAACGGATAAAATAGAAGACCTCACTGCAGGATGTACCTTATAATATAAGGAATCATCGTGTGGTGAGGTCTCTCTTTTTATTCTTTTTCCCGTTGATTCTGCTTGAAAACAATTTGG
>CAMAMO010000015.1 GCA_945836915.1 uncultured Mediterranea sp. | reverse complement strand
GGTAACCATAAGGACTTTGCTTACGTAGTGGGCGATTTCAACCAGTGGACTTTGAGCAACGATGGGAAATCGCAGATGACGCGCGATAACAGCGCCAAGTGCTGGTGGATTACCCTCTCTGGACTGGATGCCAACAAGGAGTATGCCTTCCAGTATTACGTGGGCACAAAGGATGGAAACACGGTTCGTCTGGCTGATGCTTATGCTGAAAAGATTCTTGACCCCGATAATGATCAGTACATTCCCAGCTCGACTTATGGAGAGAGCAAGGAGTATCCAAAGGGCGGACGTGGTATTGTATCAGTCTTCAAGATTCAGCAGACTCCTTATAATTGGAGTGTAACGGACTTTAAAATGACCAATGCGGAAATGCCGGTCATCTATGAGTTGCATCTGCGCGACTTTACCTCAAGTGGCGATCTGCAGGGGGCAATGGATAAACTCTCTTATCTGAAGGAGATGGGGGTTAACGCCATTGAATTGATGCCGGTTCAGGAGTTCGACGGTAATGATAGCTGGGGCTATAACCCTTGCTTCTTCTTTGCCATGGATAAGGCCTACGGAACATCAACGATGTATAGAAAGTTCATCGACCGATGCCACGAATTGGGTATGGCGGTTATTCTCGATGTGGTGTACAATCACGCTACGGGCAATCATCCCTTTGCCAAACTCTATTGGGACAGCAACAAGAATAAGACGGCAAGCAATAATCCCTACTTCAATGTGGATGCTCCTCACCCTTACAGCGTGTTCCATGATTTCAATCATGAGAGTGAGCTGGTGAAGAAGTATATCAAACGGAATCTGCAGTTCTTGCTTAAGGAGTATCAGGTTGATGGTTTCCGCTTCGACTTGACCAAGGGCTTTACGCAGCGCCAATGCACGGAAAGTACGGCATCCAATTACGATGCCAGCCGTATCGCTATTTTGAAAGAGTACTACCAAGCCATTACTGAGGTGAAAAAGGATGCCTTTGTTATCTTAGAGCACTTCTGTGATGGTAATGAGGAGAAAGCATTGGTGGAGGCAGGCATGCATGTATGGCGAAACGTGAATGAAGCGTTCTGTCAGTCGGCGATGGGATATAAAGATAAAAGCTCATTTGATAACCTTTATACCAAAGAGTCCGGCTGGGTAGGCTATATGGAGAGCCACGATGAAGAGCGTGCGGCTTATAAACAGACAGCCTATTCGCAAGGCCAGCTGAAGAGTGATGTGGCTACGCGTATGAAGCAGTTGATGACTAATGCCGCCTTCTTCTTCACAGTGCCTGGTCCGAAGATGGTTTGGCAGTTTGGTGAGATGGGGTATGATATCTCGATTGAGGAGAATGGACGCACCGGTCGCAAACCGCTCCATTGGGAGTACCTCGAACAGAAGGACCGTAAGGCCCTGCAGCAGTTCTATGCGCAACTCATTGCCCTGCGAAACCAGCATCCGGCTCTGTTTGAACGCAACGCGACTTTGACTTGGAACGTCTCCACCTCTTATTGGGATAGTGGACGTAACCTGCTGCTTGAAAGTGTCTCTGGTGAAAAGTTAGCCGTTGTGGGTAACTTTACAAACAGTGCCGCTGATGTCAACTTCCTTGGTACGACGGGTACTTGGACCAATTTCAGCACCGGTAAGGAGGAGAGCGTAGGCAGCAAAGTCAATGTACCAGCAAACAGCTGTGTCATTTATACCAATTTCTAATGGATTGATGCCTGATGTATCGTGAATTGATAACTTTGTAACGAACAGTTAATAGATGGCTTTATAATCAATCGGGCCGGAGGGAGCAATCTCTCTGGCCCGTTTTTATTCAAACCAGCGGCAGAGGATGCGGTTGAGCCAGGGCCAACGGCTTTGGAACCAACGGCGGGTGCTGACTGTCTTGCCGCCGAAGCGAAGGACGAACTGACGGTAGCCGTGGCGCTGGAAGGGGAGGCCTACGTCCATGAACTCGAAGTGTTCATAGCCACGCCGTTTGGCGTCGGCCATCGCTCCCCATATGGCCATCACAACGGGGCTCTCTAACACATACCTTTTGGTCAGTCCGCCCGAGAACCAGAGGTAGGCCGTGGAGCCTGAGTAGATGCAGACGGCACCGCCTATCAGGCGTTCGCCCTGCTTCACGGTGAAGATGCGTGCGCGGGTAGCTGCTTTCTCCCATCTCTTGATGAGGTGGTGGAAGAACTGTTCGTCGGGGAAGTGGCGTCGAATCTTGAAGGAGTAGTTGGCGTGGAGCATGGCGGTGAAGCGCTCAACCTCGGCGGAATCGTGGGCTTGGCTGACGGTAACGCCTCGACGTTGGGCCCGACGGACCTGTCGGAGACGCGTACTGTAAAACCGATCTTCGACCCACTCTACGCTGTGGAGAGAGTTATAGACCCGCATCCATCGGATGGGGAAGTAACCTTGACGCATGAAATGCCTATAACCGAAGAGAGGGTGGGTGAGGTCGCGAAACTCGATGAGCCAACTGTCGGTCAATGCCTCGGCGGTGATGCGCTCCAGCATCTGTCCGAAGAGCTCCTCCTGTGACACGGGAGGGTCGAAGTAGTCGCCACAGCCAAACACCTCGCAGCGCCGTATCAGGTTGGGCAACCAATGGCGGTGGCTTTGCCTAACCACAGCCAGCAGACGGGCCACGGGGCGACCCTCGTCGGTGGCTACCACCATAAAAGGTCGGTACCCCGGTGTGGCTTCGTAGATGCGCATCAGGGCGGTGGAGTGGAAGGTGCTCCCCTCTGGCAGCGGGGGAACCTGGTCGGCGTGATAATATGTCGTCAGTTTTATTCTCATCTTGGGGCAAAATTAGGAATAAAATGGCTATCTTTGCATCCATGAAGCCGCTTTTTTGGCTTCAAACGATGTAAATAGCTCGATTTGTTATATGAACAACGCAGAAGTGATGAATGTTTGCCCGGATAGCAGCTTGTTGCACCTCCGGGTGGTGATGATTGGTGCGGGTAGGGTGGCTTCGCATCTGGCGCCAGCTTTGGCCAGTCAAGGGGTGCAGTTCTGTCAGGTCTATAGCCGCACCGCTGAGGCCGCTGAGGCATTGGCTGAGGTGATTGCTGCCGCTAATCACTCCCTCTCCAAACCCGAGGCGATTCACCAGATGGATGCCCTTACCCGTGAGGCCGATCTCTATTTGGTATCGCTTACCGATCAGGCACTCTTATCCCTCTTGCCTCAGTTGGTAAGTGGTAGGGAACAGGCGTTGTGGGTGCATACGGCGGGCAGTGTACCGCTGAGTTGCTTTCAGGGGCTGACTCTTCGCGGTGGTGTACTCTATCCCATGCAGACCTTCAGCAAGGGGGTGCCGGTGGATTTCTCCCTCGTCTCACTCTTTGTGGAGGCCTCCTTGCCAGCGGACCTACTCCTGTTAGAGCGGTTGGCTGCGCTGCTCACCACTCATGTTCATCGGGCCGACAGCCGGCAGCGGAAGGCGCTCCATATCGGTGCGGTGATGGCCTGTAACTTTGCCAATCACGCCTACGCTTTGGCTCAATATTGGCTGGAGCAGCAGGGACTCCCCTTCGAGGCGATGCTCCCCCTGATTGACGAGACGGCCAGAAAGGTGCATCAACTGAAGCCGATGGAGGGGCAGACCGGTCCGGCCATCCGTCAGGACCAAGCGGTGATGGCTTCGCACATCGAGTTGCTGCACGACTACCCCCAACTGCAAGCCATCTACCGCCAGTTGAGCCAAAGCATCATCGACCTGGAAAAGACGAAGAGCAATCAAGATTGAGACCAATAAATAAAGATAAGACCCATTAATATAGAAAGAGATGAGTACCATAAATTTCGACTTAACACAAATCAAGGCGCTGCTGTTCGATGTGGATGGCGTATTGAGTGCCAACGTGATACCGATGAGTATCGAGGGTGAACCCATGCGAACTGTTAACATCAAGGATGGCTATTCCCTCCACCAAGCTGCCAAGATGGGGTTGCTGCTGGGCATCATCACCGGTGCACGTACCGAAGCGGTACGCAAGCGTTTCCTCTCCCTCGGACTGAAGGCGGAGAATATCTACATCGGCTCGTCCGTCAAGATACACGACTACATTGACTTCCGCGACCGCCACGGCTTGAAGGACGAGGAGATTCTCTACGTAGGCGATGACATACCCGACATCGAGGTGATGCGTCGTTGCGGATTGCCCTGCTGCCCCAAGGATGCAGCCCCCGAAGTCAAGGCCATTTCGCGCTACATCTCTCACGCTGAAGGTGGCTACGGCTGTGGTCGCGACATCGTAGAGCAAGTACTAAAGGTTAAAGGTCTCTGGATGAATAACGAAAAAGCCTTCGGCTGGTAATATATAATAATATGTTAGATAATCTATCAAATTACCGGCTAATCTTAGCCAGTAACTCACCTCGCCGGAGGGAGTTACTCCAAGGCTTAGGTGTGAATTACGAAGTCCGTACGCTACCCGATGTGGACGAATCTTACCCCGATACGTTGAGCGGAGGTGAGATTCCTCTCTATATCGCCTGTGAAAAGGCGCAGGCCTATCGCCCCCTGCTGCAGAAGAATGAACTGATGATTACGGCAGACACCATTGTCTGGATGGATGGACGGGTGCTGGGCAAACCGGCTGACCGCACCGAGGCCGAGGCGATGCTCCATCTCCTCTCTGGTGCTTCACATCGTGTCTATACCGGTGTGGCTCTTACCACGCAGGCTTGGCAACGTAGCTTCGTGGCCGAGACCGAGGTGCGCTTTGCTCCTTTATCCGATGACGAGATAGCCTACTATTTGGACCGTTTCCGCCCGTATGACAAGGCGGGTGCCTATGGCGTACAGGAGTGGATTGGCTACATCGGTGTGGAGTATATGAAGGGGAGTTACTTCAACGTCATGGGACTGCCCGTTCAGCGTCTCTATCAGGAGCTTAAAGCTGTTTCAGCGCCAGTTTGATGATGGTCTCTACACTGGCTGTAGGCTCTTTCTTGATGAGCTGAGCCACCACCTTCTGCGAAGCTGCGGCTTGGAATCCCAAGGCGGTAAGTGCTGCTAACGCCTCCTCCTGCACCTGGTTGTGAGCCACGGTGAGTCCTAACGGGGTGCTCAGCGTCTCTCCAGCCAGGGCACCTGTTGCCATCTTATCCTTCAGTTCGACGATGATGCGTTGCGCGGTCTTCAATCCGATACCCTTCACCTGCTTCAGCAGCGTGGTGTTCTCCGTGCTGATAATCTGAATCAGCTCAGAAGGCGAAAGTGAGGAGAGGATGGTGCGAGCCGTATTGCCTCCGATGCCTGACACCGAGATGAGCAGCAGGAAGAGTTCCCGCTCCTGTTTGCCAGCAAAGCCGAAGAGCAGATGGGCATCCTCGCGAATGGCTTCATAGACGTAGAGCTTGCACTCTCGTTTGCCCTGGATGGCACTGTAGGTGTTGAGTGAGATGTTGACCGCATAGCCCACACCGCCACACTCTACCACAGCTTGAGCAGGAGTCAATTCGGCCAATTCGCCTTTGACATAATCTATCATAATAATACAAATTCTATAAAAACCGCGACGAAAATAGCGAAAAATGGCAAACGAGCCAATTTTTTTGACTACTTTTGTGCCCAGAACCGCAAAATGCGGAAATATGTTAGTAATTAAACCCATTCAAACCACTAAAAACAAAAGAAAATGACAAAGAAGATTAGAGCAGCCATCGTGGGGTATGGCAACATCGGACACTACGTTCTGCAGGCTTTGCAGGCCGCCCCTGATTTTGAAGTGGCAGGCGTTGTACGCCGTGCTGGAGCGGAAAATTGCCCTGAGGAACTCAAGGGCTATGCCGTAGTGAAGAAGGTGAGCGAACTCCATGATGTGGATGTAGCCATTCTCTGCACCCCTACCCGCAAGGTGGAGGCGTATGCCAAGGAGATTCTGGCCCTCGGCATCCATACCGTAGATAGTTTTGATATCCACACCCAGATTCCCCAACTGCGAAAGAACCTGGGCGAGGTAGCCCGTCAACATAACACCGTCTCTATTATCTCTGCCGGATGGGATCCGGGTAGCGACTCTGTAGTACGCACGCTGCTCGAGGCTATTGCACCCAAGGGCATCACCTATACCAACTTCGGTCCCGGTATGAGCATGGGCCACACCGTAGCGGTTAAGGCGATTGAAGGGGTGAAGGCTGCGCTTTCGATGACCATTCCTACCGGTACCGGTATCCATCGTCGCATGGTCTATGTGGAGCTGAACGAGGGGTATGAATTTGATAAGGTGGCTGCTGCCATCAAGGCTGATCCCTACTTCGCTCACGATGAGACGCACGTCAACCTGGTACCCTCAGTCGATGCACTCCTCGATATGGGACATGGTGTAAACTTGACTCGTAAGGGCGTATCAGGTAAGACACAGAACCAACTCTTCGAGTTCAACATGCGGATAAACAACCCGGCCTTGACCGGTCAGGTGCTGGTTTGCGTAGCCCGTGCCGCCATGCGTCAACAACCCGGTTGCTACACCATGGTTGAAATTCCCGTCATCGACCTCCTCCCCGGAGAGCGTGACCAGTGGATTGGAAGATTGGTATAACCCCTCGTTAACTTGTCAACTCGTCAACTTGTCAACTAAATAATGTATCTGTTTCCTACTCATTTGATTCGTGAAATTGATGAAGCTACCGTCTTGCATCAAGGGATTGCTTCCATCGACCTGATGGAACGGGCCGCTTTGGCCTTTACGGAGGCTTTGACTGAACGGTGGAGTGATTTGGCTACGCCTTTTGTTCTGTTCGCTGGACCTGGAAATAATGGAGGTGATGCGCTGGCTGTGGCTCGTCTGCTGCATCAGCGGGGGTATCGCTCGATAGAAGTGGTGCTCTTTAACCCCAAAGGGCATCTCTCTGCCGACTGCCAGATGAACTGTGATCGGCTGGTACCTCTGACGGATATTCGCTTTCAAATGGTGGACAGGCAGTTTATCCCTCCTACGCTGACAAATGAGCATGTGGTTATCGATGGCCTCTTCGGCTCTGGACTTGACCGCCCCTTGACGGGTGGGTTTGCGGGCGTGGTGCGCTACATCAACGCCTCACCAGCTACCGTAGTGGCCATCGATATCCCCTCTGGTCTGATGGGCGAGGAGCAGGTGGAGAGTAGCTCGCCAGCGATTATTCAGGCTGATGTGACTTTCACCTTCCAGTTCCCCAAACTCAGCTTCCTCTTTGCGGAGAATGCACCCTATGTGGGTGAGTGGCAGGTGCTCGATATCGGCCTGAGCGAGGAGGCGATGGCTGAGAAGCGAACCCCTTGGCAGATGCAGGATGAGGAGAGTATGGGTGGACTCCTGAAACCCAGAGCTCGCTTTGCCCATAAAGGAGACTTCGGTCGTGCCTTGCTGATTGCTGGTTCGCAGGGGATGGCTGGCGCTTCGGTTCTGGCTGCAAAAGCCGCTATGAAGTCGGGTGTGGGACTCCTTACTGTGCATCTCCCCTTCTGCAACAATCTGGTGATGCAGACCGCCGTACCCGAGGTGATGACCCATATTGACTACAGTGAGACCTGCTTCTCTGAGTGGGTCGAGGCCGAAAAGATGCAGGCTGTAGCGGTTGGTCCTGGTTTAGGTCAACGTCCTGAAACAGAAGGGGCTTTACTCGATCAGATAGAGAATACCCTCTGCCCGATGGTCGTCGATGCGGATGCTCTCAATATCTTGGCGGGGCATCGCAGTGAGTTGGGCCATCTGCCGAAGGGCTCTCTGATTACTCCGCATCCCGGAGAGATGGATCGCTTGGTTGGGCGCTGCCAGAGTGGGTATGAACGGCTGATGAAGGCGATGGAGTTGGCCCGAAAGGCGCAGATTCATATCGTGCTCAAGGGGGCCTATACCGCTATCATCGCCCCCAATGGCCACTGTTGGTTTAATACCACGGGCAATCCTGGCATGGCCACAGCGGGTAGTGGGGATGTGTTGACAGGTGTTATCCTTGCCCTCTTGGCACAGGGTTATGATACCCTTACCGCTGCCCGTTTAGGGGTCTATGTCCATGGCTTGGCTGGCGACTTGGCTGCCAAGAAAGAGGGTGAAATAGGCATGACTGCCAGCACCATTGTGGAGGCCCTTCCTTATGCTTGGCGTATGGTGCAACAGCTGGGTAACGCATAGGCTTAGCGGCACACTTGATAGGTTTGTATAAAATTTAAGGCGAATATAATTTGCCAAAACAAAAAGTTTCCCTATCTTTGCGCCGCAAACAAAACAACCAAACGCGCGTGTGGCGTAATTGGCAGCCGCGCCAGACTTAGGATCTGGTGCCGTAAGGCGTGTAGGTTCGAGTCCTATCACGCGCACGGAAAGTAGAGAGCTTCCCTCGTTCATGATGGGAGGCTCTCTTTTTTTATAAACTGCATAAAAATCCCGCCTGGATTGATTAGCAAATCGGCTTTTTTTGCTAAATTTGCCTCCCAAAATGGAATAATATGGTTATAGGTTTTGACAATGAGAAGTATCAGACCATTCAGTCTGAACATATTAAGGAACGTATCTCGCAGTTTCATGGCAAACTCTATCTGGAACTGGGTGGAAAGCTCTTCGATGACCACCACGCCAGCCGTGTGCTTCCAGGTTTCCAACCTGATAGCAAGCTGCAAATGTTTCAGAAACTGAGCGATAGCATAGAGATTGTGATTGTAATCAGTGCAACCGATATCGAGAAGAATAAACAGCGCGCAGATTTGGGTATCACTTACGATGAGGATGTACTGCGTTTGCGTAGCGAGTTCCAGAACCGTGGTTTCTTAGTGGGCTCGGTGGTGATTACCCATTACAACGGTCAGCCAGCCGCTATCGCCTTTAAGCAACGTCTGGAGCGTATGGGTATCAAGACCTATTGCCACTACCTTATCGAAGGTTACCCTCACAATGTGGAACTGATAGCCTCTGATCAGGGTTTCGGTCAGAATGATTATGTCGAGACAGAGCGTCCGCTGGTTATCGTCACGGCTCCTGGTCCTGGTAGCGGCAAGATGGCAGTTTGCCTCAGCCAGCTCTACAACGAGAATCGCCGCGGCATTCAGGCTGGTTATGCCAAGTTTGAAACCTTCCCCGTCTGGAATCTCCCTTTGAAGCACCCGGTCAATATCGCCTACGAGGCCGCTACGGCCGACCTCAACGACGTCAACATGATTGACCCTTTCCATTTGGAGGCCTATAACAAGATTGCCATCAACTACAACCGCGACATCGAGATCTATCCCGTTCTCAACGCTCTGTTCGAAGGAATTTATGGTCACAACCCCTACAAGTCGCCTACGGATATGGGTGTAAACATGGTAGGTTTTTGCATCAGCGATGATGAGGTGTGCTGCCAGGCTTCAAAGAATGAGATTATCCGTCGTTATTATGACGCGACCAACAAGCTGGCTTTGGGTGCTTGTAACGAGGCTGAGATCAATAAGATACAGATGCTCTTCAATCAGGCCAAGATTACAACCGCCTTCCGTCGTACCACCACCGCTGCGCGCGAACTGCAGCAGGCCACTGGTCATACCTCTGAAGCCATCGAACTGGAGGATGGAACAATCATTACCGCTCACTCCAGCCCCTTGTTGGGTTGCAGTGCGGCCTTGCTGCTGAACGTAACAAAGCATTTGGCGGGTATTGATCATGAGCTGAAGCTCATTCCTCAATCAATGATTGAGCCCATTCAATATACGAAGATTCACTATCTGGGTGCCCGCAATCCCCGTCTGCATACGGACGAGGTGCTGGTGGCTCTGTCAGTGCTCTCTGAAAACGACGAGAATTGCCTCAAGGCGTTACAGCAGTTGCCCAAACTGCGTGGTTGCCAGGTGCACTGTACGGTGATGCTTAGCGAGGTAGATCGCACCATCTTCAAGAAGCTTGGTGTGAATCTGACCTGTGATCCAGTGGCTAAGAAATAGGTCGAGCTAACCAGATTTTTGAGGGGCTTTGAGTGTTCCTTCTACTTATTTTTAGGAGAGGAGCTCTTTAGATACTCCTTGGCAGCTTCAATCAGGGTGTCTATACCCTTTTGCTCATCCATGGGGTCCATATCGAGTTTGACGTCGGGGTCGATGCCAAACTCGATATGTTGTTTTTGTGCATCGAGATGCGGACTGGCGGAGAAACGGACGCCCCAACCATTCGGTAGTTCGGAGGTGAAGGGGAGGCCACTACCTCCACCTGTCTTGTCGCCTATGAGCGTGACATGGGGGAAACAGCGCATGGCATTGACGAAGTCGTTCGTGGCGCTATAGCAGTGGCGGTTGGTCAGGATAACGACTGGTTTCTGCCAGCGAATGCCGTCGCTGGGGTCGATGTAGATGGGTTCTGGTTCGGAGAACTGACTGTGACCAGGACCCGTTTTGTGCTGAATGTAGCCAGTCAGGGTGCGTTCGTTGGTGAAGTGCTCTGCCATCAGCGTGGTGTAGATAAGGGCACCGCCACCATTCTGCCGTACATCGATGATGAGGCCGTTGCAGATGGCTAAGTAGGAGAGAATCTCGTTCATGTTGCCGTTGCCGATGCCGTTACTGAAGTCGCCATAGTAGATGTAGCCGATGTTATCGTCAAAGATACGGTACTTGGCTCCACCAGCGATGCGGTAGTCGCGGCCCAGATACTGCTCAATCAGCGCTTCGTTGAAGTTACGCGGGTAGTCCAGATACCAATCCCAATAGCGGGCCATGTTGTGGGTAGAGTAGAGGTTGACATGTCCGTCGCGCAGCTCGGCCAGCATGTTGCCCAGTACCTCGAAGAGCCCGTCGTGGCTCATATCATCCGTAATCAAAGCGCTATATTGGCGGTGGATGGCATCCCAGTCAATCCCTTTGTAATCAAGGAAGCAGTATTGTTGGTCGATTATCTGCCAGAGAGCTTCAAAGTTGCCTCGCGGGGTGTTGTCGTAGGTCTCTTCGCCAATGCACCCCGTAGGGAGGAGAAGCATCAGCAGGGCGATGAGAGTGAGGGCACAGCGTACGAGGAGTGAGGAGCAATGTTTCATAACAGGTAGAAGTTTTTGACAAAGCCCACCAAGAAGGTGTGGGCATAGTTATGCCACTTGATGTGGTTGAGCTTACCTTGCTGCAGATCGGCCATGTAACCAAGGCGGAGCGTGGTGCGCCCTATGGGCAGATCAGCGGTCAGGAACTGGCGTACCGCAGGCTGATTATGGAGCGAGGTGAAGTGGAGGATGCCCGAGGTATGTCCGAGTGAGAAGATTTCGTAGTAGGAGGCCCCATAAGGGGGCATGAACTGCAGACCCATCAGGGGGATGGTGAGCTGGTAACGCAAGGTTATCGGCAAGCGACGGATATGGGTCTTGTAGATAGCCATGCCAGTGGCATCGACAGAGACGTAGGCACGAGCTTGCGCAGGGTTATTGCCGTTGCGTAGATTGTAGATAAAGCCGCCGTTGAGGTCCGCAGCCGCACCAGCCGTCAGGGTAAGTCGGGGTGAGAGGTGGAAGAGGTAGTGGTAAGCCAGGTTCCAGTTGGCCATCGAGGAGAAGGTGTTGTTATTGTCCACGCGGTTGTGGGTATAGCCAGCATAGGCCTGAAAGAGGCTTTGACGCATCACTCGACCTTGAAGAAGACGAGTCATGCGGTTATTCTCGCGGACGATACGGGCCTCCACACCTTTGTACTCCTGTGGGGAGAGGTAGGTGTCGAAGACGTTGGTATAGCCTATGCCGTACATCGTAGCACGGCTGACGTAGCGGGTGGTATCGTGAGCCAAGTCGTGAGCCAGTCCGTTAGGTACTCCGTTTGGCTGTCTGTTAGCCAGCCCGTCAGGCTGTTGAGCCTGAAGTGCAGCCAGCCATACCAACAGGAGGCTGAGGGTGAGCAGGAGTCTCTTCATCTCATCAGGCTTTAGAACAGTTTCATCTGACCCGTTATTTCGTCGATAATATCACCCTCGCTCTTGTCGCGGTCTGGATCCAGATTCTCAGGCTCTTCGTTGCTGCCTTCACCATTTCCCTCATCGACTGGCTCTGGTTGGCGGGTGGGCTCCAGTTCGTTGATGGTGTCGAGGGTGTAGTTGGTCAAGCGTTTGCCTTTAGCTTTGAAGCCTTTCACGGCAATAAATTCGTCGGCCTCGATGATGAGCGCTTCGCGGAAGCTGTCGTGACCACCAAAGATCACCTCCAGACGCGGATAGACCTCGTCAGTCAGCAGAATGAGTCGGCTCTCCTTGTTCTCGCCAAGGAAGTTCTGCTTGCGAGCGGTGGCTTCCATCAGGAAACGCTTCAGGTAGGGGTAGTTCTGCTGGTCGGCATCGTAGAGGGCTGCGGTCCACACCTTCGAGGGGTTGAACTTCTCGATGATGCGAATGTCGCTTTCGTAGTGGTTGTTGAGGTCGAAGTTGGTCATGTAGAAATCGCCATTGTTGAGCACCACCAAGATGCGGTCTTCGCTGTGGAATTCGCCCAAGAACTCGCCACGTCCGTCGTAGTTCAGACGCATCACATCGCGGTCGTACCACACCTGGCGTCCGCCTAACGTCGAACCGCCACGCTGCTTCAGCGCAATCTTATGCACCGGATTGCGGGTCAGAATGTTACCCATGGCTTGGCGTCCCTTGATGGAGATTTTGCTGAAATCCTCTTCGAAGATGATGCGTCGGATGCGTGGGTTGGGTTTGAGGGTCACTTTGATGACCTCAGCTTCACCGTTGGGGTTGGCGGTGAAATAGACCACGCGCGAGTCGGGTGTACCTTGTGTGAGGTCATACTCACGGTCGCGCACAATGCCCGTTACGGCAAAGCGCTTGATGTAGCAGGTTCCCTCCTTGCCATCACGATAGACGGCGTTATAGATGGTGCGGGTATCGTTTTTCTTGAAGATGTTGATATAGAGGATGTTCTTTCCCACAAATTTCTTTTCAGCCACGGGGGTAATCAGGTATCGGCCATCGCGATAGAAGATGATGACATCGTCGATGTTGGAGCAGTTGGCCACGAACTCATCCTTTTTGAGCGAGGTGCCGATGAAGCCCTCATCGCGGTTGATGTAGAGCTTTTCGTTGGCTTCAATCACCTTGGTCGCTTCGATGGTATCAAAGTTGCGCAGCTCGGTGCGGCGTGGGAACTGCTTGCCATACTTCTCTTGCAGCATGCTGAACCAGTCGATGGTGTACTCCACGATGTGAGCCAGGTGGCGGTCGGTCTCCTCCACATCGGCATGCATACGGGCGATGAGCTCCTCAGCTTTATCGCTGTTGAAGCGCAAGATGCGGGCCATCTTGATTTCCATCAGGCGGAGGATATCCTCCTTGGTCACCTCGCGGATAAAGGTGGGGTAATAGGGGGTGAGGCGGTTGTCAATGTGTTCGCAAGCGGCATCCATCGTCTTGGCCTCTTCAAATTCGCGGTCCTTATAGATGCGCTCTTCGATGAAGATCTTCTCAAGCGAGGCGAAGTGGAGGGCATCGAGCACCTCGTTCTTATGAATCTGCAGTTCGCTGCGCAGCAGGGCGAGGGTGTTGTCAACCGATTTACGCAGCACATCGCTCACGGTGAGGAAATGGGGCTTTTGGTCATCGATGACGCAGCAGTTGGGCGAGATGCTCACCTCGCAGTCGGTAAAGGCGTAAAGGGCATCGATAGTCTTGTCGCTGGAGACGCCAGGAGCCAAGTGAACCAAAATCTCTACGCTGCCCGAGGTGAGGTCCTCCACCTTACGTATCTTGATTTTTCCCTTCTCGCTGGCTTTGACGATGGAGTCGCAGACATTGGCCACCGTACGACCAAAGGGAATCTCTTTGATAGAGAGTGTCTTATTATCTAACTTCTCAATCTTTGAGCGAACCCGCACCACGCCACCGCGTTCACCGTCGTTGTACTTTGAGACGTCGATGCTACCACCCGTCTGGAAGTCGGGGTAGAGGTGGAACTCCTCGTTCTTCAGGTAGCTGATGGCCGCTTCGCAGAGTTCGTTGAAGTTATGAGGCAGGATTTTCGACGAGAGACCCACGGCAATACCCTCCACACCTTGCGCCAGAAGGAGGGGGAACTTGACGGGCAGGGTGACCGGTTCGCGGTTACGTCCGTCATAGGATTGTTTCCACTCGGTGGTTTTGGGATTGAAGACCACGTCGAGGGCGAATTTGGTCAGTCGGGCCTCGATGTAACGGGCAGCTGCGGCATCATCACCCGTCAGGATATTACCCCAGTTGCCTTGGCAGTCGATGAGCATCTCCTTCTGTCCCAGCTGCACCAGGGCATCTTTGATGCTGGCATCGCCGTGAGGGTGGAACTTCATCGCTTCGCCCACGATATTGGCCACCTTGTTGTAGCGGCCATCCTCCATGCGGCGCATGGTGTGGAGAATGCGGCGTTGCACCGGTTTCAAGCCGTCCATGATGTGAGGAACGGCACGCTCAAGGATAACATACGAGGCGTAGTCGAGGAACCAGTTCTGATACATGCCGCTCAGATGGTGCTTCGCCTGTTCGTCTTTCGGGGTATTGATCTCTTCGCTCATTTTACTTCTTTTTTGTCGAGGTTAGGGCCGCAGCAAGTGTACCGCTCGACCTTACCCCGCAAAATTAGCACTTTTTTTTGATAAAAGGTCACTTTGGGGGTCAAAAAGTGGTGAATTTACCGCTTCTGCTGGCTAAAAAGCCAACTCATGAAGTCGTCACAACCAAAGGCGGGGTTCCAACTGCCATGCGTACAGCCGGGGAATTCATGGTAATCGATGCGTACTCCAGCGGCCTTGAGCTGTCGGTAGGCTTGGCGCGACCCTTCCACAGTGACTACTGGGTCGGCATCGCCATGGAAGAGGCGGAAGGCGGTTGGCGAACCCTTCAGAGCCTCTAAACGCGAGGGGTTGATGGTGCCGCAGATGGGAATGGCAGCCGCGAAGAGCTGCGGATTGCGCACCACGATGTCGTAGGTGGCCATGCCTCCCATGGAGAGGCCGATGACGTAGATGCGGTTGGGGTCCACATCGGGGCGGCCAGCGTAGCTCATCAGCAGCGCTTTGAGCAGCGGATAGATGCGCGAAGGCTCTTTGGCCAAGGGCATCTCTTCGGGGACGAAGGAGGTCGGCCGTTCGTTATAGGCCCAGTAGCCACTCAAGGGGCATTGGGGAGCCAGGACAAAGCAGGGACGCTCCGACCGATTGACGGGGTTGAGCCACATCTGTGCACCATGCGTCAGCTGTTTGGCATTGTCATTTCCCCGTTCGCCAGCGCCATGCAGAAAGAGCACCAAGGGGTAGCGTTGCCCCTTCGTAGGATGCTCAGGTGTGAGCAGACGATAGGGCAGGGTGTCGTTACTCTCTGTAATAAACAGGTGTTTTTCGTAGGCCGAGAGGGCAGGGTGGGGCTCAGCGTTTCCTACCTGAGCCTTCGCAGCAGGTGATGTCAAATAGAAGAGCATCACCAAGAGGTAAAAGATTCTTTGTCTCATTTTCTTGTTCTTTTAATGTTTCATTATGAAGACTCCTCTATCTCTTCTCTTAAAGAGGAGAGGAGCACTTTCTGTTTCTCTATCCATTATGAGGGAACCTCTTCCTTTATATCCTATCCTTAAAGGGGTGGATTTTCATCCTTTTCCCCTCCCTTTAAGGGAGGGATAGGGAGGGTCTTTAAGTGAAGGGCCTTTAACGAGGTTCTATTCTAATATCTTGGTGTATTCTTCGGCGTTGGCCAGGATATCTACCGCGGTTTTTAGCTCGTCATCATCCTTGAGTTGCTGGATGATGGTGCCCCGTTGGTAGTAGTAGCGCTTCACAATCTCCACGGCTATCACGCTGCGTATATCCTTGGCAAAGTAGTCGAGGTCGTGGTCAAGGTTGTGCTTTAGTTTCTTCTCCAACGCCTCGAATTCCGCTTTCGACGTCTGCAGATAGCCTTCAAACTCGGCCATCTCCTTCAGGTTCTTTAAAATCTTCTCCGTCTGCTGGTCGTATTTAAAGTCGCTCGCCTTGACTTGCGCCTTGAACGCCTCGTAGTCGGCATCGGTCAGCTGGAACTGCTCGGCCGCTGGAATCGAGGGGTGATTCAGGGCGTACTGCGTGGCGTAGTCGAAGATTTGGTTATCGTTGACCAAGTAGTAGAGGATGTTGGCCAGTTTGGCTGGTTGGATCACGGTATCGGGAGTGACGCCACCGCCATCGCGTACGATGCGCCCCTTGGCGGTGTGAAAGACGTGGGTCAGGCTGTCGGGAATACGGCCCACGCTACCGTCTGGATTGCGGTTGGTGTAGTCGATGGCTTGCACACAGCGACCGCTGGGGATGTAGTACTTCGAGGTGGTGATTTTGATGGCCCCTCCATAGGGCAGCGGACGGGTGGTCTGCACCAATCCCTTGCCGAAGGTGCGATGACCCACGATGACGGCTCGGTCAAGGTCTTGCATCGAGCCAGCTAGAATCTCTGCGGCCGAGGCAGTGCTGCTACTCACTAAGATGGCGATAGGAATCTCCGCGTCGAGAGGTTCGCGCATCGTCTTGTAGGTTTCAAGCACCTGGCCCGATTTACCTCGGGTGGTCACCAGCGTCTTACCGCGGGGCAGGAAGAAGTTGGCAATCTCGATGGCTTCGTCCAGCAGACCGCCACCGTTGCGTCGCAGGTCGATGACCAACGCCTCGATGCCCTGCTTCTTCAGGTCGAGGAAAGCCTGTTTGAACTCCTTCGAGGGGTTGCCCGTGAAGGAGTCGAGGTTGATATAGCCCACCTTGCCGTCGAGACTGCCGTAGCGGGTCCCCTTCAGCAGGCCGTAGTAGGGGATTAGCGGCATCTCAATGGCCTGACGGGTCACGGTGATATCCAGCGGCTCCTCGCAGCCAGGACGCTTTACCTTCACGTTGATTTGCGTGCCAATGCGTCCGCGAAGCACCTTGCTGGCATCCTTCACCCCCGTCATGTCCTTGCCATCTACCTCCAGGATCATATCGCCAGCCTTCAGGCCCGAGGTGGCAGCTGGCATCCCCTCGTAAGGCTCGATGATCAGTGTATGGTTCACCTCTGGTTCAAAGCGGATGATGGAGCCGATACCGCCGTAAGAGTTCTTGATCATCATATCCAGCTCGTCGCGATCCTCCTCGGGGTAATAGACCGTGTAGGGGTCGAGCGAGTAGAGCATGGCGTCGATACCCTCACGCACCGTCTTCTCCGGCTTGATGGAATCGACATAGAGCAGGTTCAGCTCGCGCACGATGGAGTTGAATATATCCAGGCTTTTGACCATCTGAAAGCTGTGGCTGTCTCCACTCTCAAAGGCCAGACAGAGCCCTACAAACAGGAGCAACGGGGCCCCGATGAGCCATCTCTTGCAGCGAAGCGTAGTCTTTATTCTATTCATCATATATATAAATAGGTGTTATTTGTTGATAAGTTGACAAGCTAACGGGCCACTTTAGGCCGGGTTTCCCTTGATCAGGTCAATGCCCTTACGGATTTTCTCCCAGCGGTTGGGGGTCAAGGTGGTGCCTACCACCTGAATAACATGCCCTGCCAGGAGCGAGCCGATGCGTGCACATTTGTCGAGGGAGAGGCCGCAGGTCAGTCCGTAGAGGAAACCCGCGGCGAAGAAATCGCCAGCCCCGGTGGTATCGGTGGGGTGTTTCACGTCGCTGGCCGGTACGTGCATCGCCTCGGTGCCCTTGCGGATGTAGGTGCCAGCCGGTCCCACCTTGACCACCGCGATGCTGCACATCTGTCCGATGGTTTCGAGCGCTTCGATCGGCTCTAATCCCGTGAACGAACGCGCCTCATGCTCGTTGGCAAAGACCACATCAACATATTTGCTGACCAGCAGTTTGAAGAACTCCAGATTCTCCTCCACGATGTTATAGCTGGCCATGTCGAGGCAGATTTGCAGACCAGCGGCCTTGGCCAATTCGATAGCCTGGAGAATGAGTTCATGATTCTGTACCAGGTAGCCCTCTATAAATAAATAGGTATAGCCCTTAAACATCTCGATGGAGAGCTCTTCGGGCTGCAAAGTGGCCGCAGCTCCAAGGAAGGTGGCAAAAGTACGCTCCCCTCCATCCGAAATAAAAGTGGAGGCTACACCCGAAGGACGATCGGCCGAAAGCAACATTTTATCCTCGATACCCAATTTTTTGAGTTCTTTGCGGAAAAAATCGCCGTAAGCGTCTTTTCCTATCTTTCCAATGAATCCAGTTGACGATTCCAAGTGAGCCAAGGCCCGAATGGCGTTTCCGGCCGATCCTCCGTTGGAGAGTTTGGTGTTCTGTTGAAGCAAATAATCCCTGATAATGAGGAACTTATCGTCATTAATAAGGGTCATGCTCCCCTTTGGAAGAGCCATCTTTTCCAGTATCTCATCGTTGTCAAGGCGGGCCAGAACATCGACCAGTGCATTGCCTAATCCAATTATTTTTTCCATTTTCGCATATTTTTTTTGCAAAGATATTGCATATTTCAATAATTCCTATTACTTTTGCACCGCATTTAAGAAAAAAACACTCTTCGTTAGCTCAGTCGGTTAGAGCATCTGACTGTTAATCAGAGGGTCCTTGGTTCAAGTCCAAGACGAAGAGCTCCACTAAAATTAAATGCCATTCTTCGTTAGCTCAGTCGGTTAGAGCATCTGACTGTTAATCAGAGGGTCCTTGGTTCAAGTCCAAGACGAAGAGCAGAGAGGTTCATTGCCAAGGCAGTGGACCTTTTTTGTTAGAGCTCCTTGTCAACTCAAAATAGATAGAAATATGGTTCAGATAGATGATGTGGTCGTGTCGCTCGACCTTTTTCGCGAAAAGTTCCTTTGTGATTTATCGGCTTGCCGTGGCGAGTGCTGCATTGAAGGGGATGCCGGGGCACCGGTGGAACTGGATGAGGTGGCCGAGTTGGAAGAGGTGTTGCCCGTGGTGTGGAACGACCTCTCGCCTGAGGCGCGCGAGGTGATAGATCGCCAGGGGGTGGTCTATACCGACTGCGATGGCGATTTGGTGACCTCTATTGTCAATGGCAAGGATTGTGTCTTTACCTGCTATGACGAGAAAGGGGGATGCTTTTGCGCTATCGAGAAGGCCTATCGCGAAGGGCGTTGCCAGTTTTATAAGCCTGTGTCGTGCCACCTCTATCCCGTGCGTGTAGGCGATTATGGTCCCTACAAGGCTGTGAATTACCACCGCTGGGATGTCTGTAAGGCGGCCGTGCTGCTGGGGCAGAAGGAGAATCTACCCCTCTATCGCTTCCTGAAGGAGCCCCTAATCCGGAAATTCGGTGAGGCTTGGTACGAGGAGTTGGAGAAGGTTGCCGAGGAGTTGAAAGAGCAAGGATACCTATAGGCTGCCTCCAAATGGGGACCTCTATTCCGCTCTTCAGGTTGCATAATGTCGTATTTTAGTTCCCTTTATCCCTTTTGCAACATGGTTGCACCGATTTATGCCTATCTTTGCAGGCGTAATTCAAAGTATAAACGATTAGACTGAGACGAAACATGAATTGACCTGTTACGATTATGGAAGAGATGATTCATTTGATTAATGAGATGTCACCCTATTTGTTGCTGGGTTTTTTCCTGGCTGGTGTGATGCATGCCTTTGTTCCCCGTGCGCTCTATAGCCGTTACCTTTCTGCCCGCGGATTCCGTTCGGTACTCTATGCGGCTCTGCTGGGCATTCCGTTGCCGCTCTGCTCGTGTGGCGTGATTCCTACATCCATGTCCTTGCGTCGCGAGGGGGCATCCAAAGGGGCTACTGTCTCTTTCCTCATCGCTACTCCGCAAACAGGGGTGGATTCTATTGTGGCCACCTTCTCGCTGATGGGATGGGCCTTTGCCATTATTCGCCCAGTGGTGGCCCTTATCACCGCCCTCTTTGGTGGTGTACTGGTGGATCTATTTGACAAAGAGAACACACCTCTTCATTCTTCAGAGCAGGTGCCTGAATCTGAGCAAAAGCGCGGGTTCCTTGCACGGTTGAAGGAGGCGTTTCACTATGCCTTTGTAGAGATGATGCAGGATATAGGCAAGTGGCTGGTGATTGGTCTGTTGGTAGCTGGTGTGATTACCATACTGGTACCCGACAGCTTTTTTGCCCTCTTTGCAGGAAACTCCTTGATGAGCATCCTCTTTGTCTTGCTCTTCTCCATACCGATGTATCTGTGTGCTACGGGCTCCATTCCTATTGCAGTGGCCTTGATGCTCAAGGGGCTTACTCCAGGTGCAGCTTTGGTGTTGCTGATGGCTGGTCCGGCGAGCAATGCCGCTTCGATATTGGTCATCGGAAAAGTACTTGGACGCAGGTCGCTGTTGCTCTATCTTTGCTCCATCGTGGGAGGGGCTGTCGTCTTCGGCCTTTTGGTAGATGCTTTACTGCCTGCATCTTGGTTTGCGTTAACTGTCGGTGGAGAGGTGGCCGACTGCTGTGCTGCTTCGGGTGATTCACTTTTCAGCTGGATATGCACCGGATTACTGACCTTTCTGCTTATACGGGCCTTTGTCTTGCGTTACTTTGGTCATGAGCAGGGCTGCTGTTGCCACTCTCACGAGGGGCACGCTCATTCAGAGGCGGCCTGCTGTTGTCGTGACCACGAGGGGCACGCTGCAGACACCTGTAGTTGCCACTCAACCGAGGCTCTTGAGGTACGTCGTTATCGGGTCAAGGGGATGAGCTGCAACCATTGCCGCACCAATGTGGAGAAGGCCTTGTACACGGTGCAGGGTGTGATTCGGGCTGAGGTGCTGCTGAAGGAGGAGATGGCTATAGTGGAGGGTACTTTTGATGAAAAGCAGGTGTTTGACGCGGTCAGTTCTCTGGGCTTTGACATCTATCCTATGGGAGGAGAAGAGGTATGATTCAGCCATCTGAACCACTTTGGAAGCTCGATCCCTCAGCCTATTTGGAGCAGCATGAGGTCAAGCCTACAGCCAATCGCATCAGTGTGCTTCGGCAGCTGGCACAGGCCTCACACCCCCTTTCATTGCGAGATCTGGAGCAACTGCTCGACACCATTGATCGCAGCAACCTGTTCCGCACGCTTACCCTTTTTCGCAAGGCCCACCTGGTGCATGTCATAGAAGATGGTAGCGAGAGTGTGAAGTATGAACTCTGCCGCGATGGAAGTGCCACTCACGACGACCTGCATGTGCATTTCCGTTGTGAGTCGTGTCACCGCACTTTTTGTTTGGAAGAGGTGCATATTCCCTGCGTCGTGCTCCCTGAGGGTTTTGAACCTCTATCTGTCAATTACGTCATTAAAGGCCTCTGCCCCGATTGTCGTCGTAAGCAATTCTAATTGCCGATTAAGAAAGGTCCCCAAACCAGCCTTGTAGTAGGCGGGCTTGGGGACCTTACTTATAGGATAGGTGGATTTTATGCCATAATCAGGTCCTTACCGGTCATCTCTTCGGGCTGCTTCATGCCCAGGATGTGGAGGATAGAGGGAGCTACGTCGGCCAGTACACCGTCGGCCACCTTGGCAGCCTTGTTCTCCGTTACATAGACAAAGGGCACGGGGTTCAGTGAGTGAGCCGTGTTGGGCGTGCCATCCTCGTTCAGGGCGTGGTCGGCATTACCGTGGTCGGCAATGATGATGACCTCGTAGTCGTTAGCCTTGGCAGCCTCTACCGTCTCCTTCACGCACTCGTCAATGGCGGTTACCGCCTTCTCGATGGCGCTGTAGATACCCGTGTGGCCCACCATGTCGCCGTTAGCGTAGTTCACCACGATGAAGTCATACTTCTGCTCGCCGATGGCAGCCACCAGCTTATCCTTCACCTCGTAGGCACTCATCTCCGGCTTCAGGTCGTAGGTAGCCACCTTCGGTGAGGGCACCAGGATGCGCTCTTCACCCTCGTAGGGCGTCTCGCGGCCACCGTTAAAGAAGAAGGTGACGTGGGCGTACTTCTCCGTCTCGGCGATGTGCAGCTGGCTCTTGCCCTCGTTGGCCAGGTACTCACCCAGCGTATTCTGCACGTTCTCCTTGTCGAAGAGGATGTGTACCCCCTTGAATGAGGCGTCGTAGGGCGTCATGCAGTAGTACTGCAGGCCGGGGATGGTCATCATGCCCTGGTCAGCCATATCCTGCTGTGTCAGCACGATGGTCAGCTCCTTGGCGCGGTCGTTGCGGTAGTTGAAGAAGATGACTACGTCGCCCTCCTTGATGGTGCCATCCACGGTAGCGTTGACAATAGGCTTGATGAACTCATCGGTTACACCCTCGTCGTAGCTCTCTTGCATAGCCTTTACCATATCGTCAGAGGCCTTTCCTTCACCCTTGACCAGAAGGTCGTAAGCCACCTTTACGCGCTCCCAACGCTTGTCGCGGTCCATGGCGTAGAAGCGGCCGATGATAGAGGCGATGGTGCCAGCGCTCTTGGCGCAGTGGTCGGTGAGTTGCTGAATGAAGCCCTTACCGCTGCGGGGGTCGGTATCACGGCCGTCCATAAAGCAGTGGATAAAGGTGTTGCTGATGCCATACTCCTTAGAGATGTTGCAGAGCGTGAAGAGGTGGTCCAGTGAAGAGTGTACGCCACCGTTTGAGGTGAGGCCCATCAGGTGAACGCTCTTGCCATTGGCCTTAGCGTAGCTGTAGGCTGATTGAATCTCCTTATTCTTCAGGATGCTGCCGTCGGCACAGGCACGGTTGATTTTCACCAGGTCCTGATAGACAATACGTCCGGCACCGATATTGAGGTGTCCTACTTCAGAGTTTCCCATCTGTCCGTCGGGCAGACCTACGTTTTCTCCGCTGGCTTGCAGCTGAGAGTGGGGGTAGTTTGCCATGAGGTAGTCCCAGTAGGGTGTAGCGGTTTGATAAATCACGTCATCTTTCTGGCGGTCGCCAATGCCCCAGCCATCCAAGATCATTAGAAGTGCTTTCTTGCTCATAATGTTTATTTGGTTATTAGTTACTTAGCAATCTCTTTTCAGGCTGCAAAGATAGCTGATTGCCGAGGATTAATCAAGATTTTAATAGTTTTTATGGCTCAATAGTGAAACCTCGTTTTTAATAAATGAGTTAATCGATTCAAAGAACCGTTTTTTTAAACCTATCAATAAATATCAATGATTAGATGACGAAGGCTTGTAAGATGCTGGAATGGTGGATAAGGTGTTGGATTTACAATCATTATCTTTTCAACGTAAAAAGCCGAGAAATAATGAAAGCAACATCCAAAAGCCGTTTGGTCGCCCCCACATCGCCACCTACATTCGCAAGGAGTACGACATCGTCGATTAGCCCCCTAAAACCCCGTTTCCAGAATGCAAGCAAACCAGAAATGAAACACTTGCATTCCGCGGCTGAAACACTTGCATTTCGGAAACGAAATACAAGCATTCCAGAAATGAAATGCAAGCATTCTGGAAACGCATCATCTGCGTTCCAACTAAGGGAAAAAACGAAGCCCTCTGTTCGGTGGATGACACCCTATGACACCTTTTTGGGGTATTTTCGTAGCGTATAGTGAAATAGCG
>CAMAMO010000014.1 GCA_945836915.1 uncultured Mediterranea sp. | reverse complement strand
AAAAAGAGACAGTCGAGTGTTTTGCTTGGCTGTTTTTTTTGTTTGTATGTGTGAAATGTCGGACGAACGAGAGGGCGTGGGGAGAAAAAAAGAGCCTTCGTAGTGAAGGCTCTGAGTTGGAGTACTAGGATTCGAACCTAGAATGACAGGACCAGAATCTGTAGTGTTACCATTACACCATACTCCAATCTGACTGCATCGAGGAGTTATTTCCTGTTTGCGGTTGCAAAGATACGGACTTTTTATGAACCACCAAACTTTTTCGCCACTTTTTTTCGAAAAAATCCTCTTTTTCCTCTTTTCACCCCTTTAAATGGGCTCTTCTCTTCTTAAAAAAAACTAAGAATCAAAGAGTTTTGACCTTTTCTGCGTTTAAACCAATAATTAGCCGTATCTTTGCATGATATAGGTAACGATAACAGATAATACATTATTTAAAAATAAACGAATGAACGAAACAAAAGCACTTATTGAAGCGATTACGGAAGGTATTCAAGATAAAAAAGGGAAGCGGATTGTCATTGCCGACCTTACGGAGATTGACGACACTATCTGCAACTATTTCATCATCTGCCAGGGCAACTCGCCCAGTCAGGTAACGGCCATAGTGGAGTCTATCCACGAGCGGGCACGGGTAGAGGCTCATCTAAAGCCCTATGCGGTGGATGGCCTGCGCAACGCCAACTGGGTAGCCATGGACTACGGCGAGGTGCTGGTGCACATCTTCTTACCCGAAGCCCGTCAGTTCTACGACCTGGAACACCTCTGGGCAGATGCCAAACTGAATGAAATTCCCGACCTGGACTAACTCAATATCATATATAAGAACAAATAAAGAATGGAAAACAGTAACAACATACCAACTTCTCCGAAAAAACTCAGGCCCCGATTCAACCTGAATTGGCTCTACACCATCATTGCGGTGATGCTGCTGGCTCTCTACTTCAGTAATGACGGAGCGAGCGCCTCGCGCGAAGTGAACTACAGCCAGTTTCAGGAGTACGTCAAGCAGGGCTATATCGCCAAGATTGTAGGCTACGATGACAATACAGTAGAGGCCTATATCAAACCGCAATATTCGGCTCAAGTCTTCAAGAGCGACTCGAACAAAGTGGGTCGTTCGCCCCTGGTTCTCACCGAGGCCCCCTCACGCGAGAGCCTCGATAAGTTTTTGGAAAAAGAGAGCGAGGCGCAACATTTTGACGGTGAGACCAGCTACAAGAAGCGTAGCAACTTCCTGTCCGTCTTCATGTGGCAGGCCTTCCCCTTCATCCTGATTATCGGCTTCTGGATATTCATCTCGCGCAAATGGAGCGGAGGCGGCGGTGGCGGTGGCATCTTCAACGTAGGTAAGTCAAAGGCCCGCCTCTTTGACCAAAGCTCGTATGAGCGGGTCACCTTCAAGGATGTAGCCGGATTGGCTGAGGCCAAACAGGAGGTGCAGGAGATTGTCGATTTCTTGAAGCAGCCTCAGAAATATACCGACCTGGGCGGTAAGATTCCTAAAGGCGCACTGCTGGTAGGTCCTCCGGGAACAGGTAAGACCTTGCTGGCCAAGGCGGTAGCGGGTGAAGCCAATGTTCCTTTCTTCTCGCTGGCCGGATCGGACTTCGTGGAGATGTTTGTGGGTGTAGGCGCCTCGCGCGTACGCGACCTCTTCCGACAGGCGAAGGAGAAATCGCCCTGTATCGTCTTTATCGACGAGATTGACGCCGTAGGCCGTGCCCGCGGCAAATCGGCAGCCATGGGTGGAAACGATGAACGTGAAAACACCCTGAACCAGCTGCTTACCGAGATGGATGGCTTCGGCTCAAACAGCGGAATCATTATCCTGGCCGCCACCAACCGCGTGGATGTGCTCGATAAGGCCCTGCTGCGCGCCGGACGCTTTGACCGCCAGATTCATGTGGATCTGCCCGACCTGAATGAGCGCAAGGAGGTGTTTGGCGTACACCTACGCCCCATCAAGATTGACGAGACGGTAGATGTGGATTTGCTGGCCCGCCAAACACCGGGTTTCTCGGGCGCTGACATCGCCAACGTCTGCAACGAGGCCGCCCTGATTGCTGCCCGTCACCGTAAGAAGAAGGTGGGTAAGCAGGATTTCCTGGATGCCGTGGATCGCATCATCGGTGGTCTGGAGAAGAAGAATAAGATTACCACCGAGGAGGAGCGCCGCTCTATCGCCATCCACGAAGCCGGTCATGCCAGCATCTCGTGGTTGCTGCAGTATGCCAATCCGCTCATCAAAGTGACCATCGTACCCCGTGGACGCGCCCTGGGAGCCGCTTGGTACCTGCCCGAAGAGCGACAGATTACCACGCGCGAGCAGATGCTTGACGAGATGTGCGCCACCGTAGCCGGTCGCGCCGCTGAGGAGCTCTTTATCGGACGTATCTCAACTGGTGCCATGAACGACTTAGAGCGAGTAACCAAGCAAGCCTTCGGTATGGTATCCTACCTGGGCATGAGCGACAAGTTGCCCAACCTCTGCTACTATAACAACGATGAGTACAGCTTCCAGCGCCCCTACAGCGAGAAGACCGCCGAGCTGATTGACGAAGAGGTGAAACGCATCGTCAACGAGCAGTACGCCCGGGCCAAACAGATATTGAGCGAGCATAAAGAGGGACATGCCCGATTAGCCCAGCTACTCATCGACAAGGAGGTCATTTTTGCCGAGGATGTGGAAGAGATCTTCGGTCCACGCCCCTGGACCTCACGCTCGGCGGAGATTATCAGCGCTAACATCAAGCCTAAAGAGAACGAGGAGGGGCCTGAACAGGAACCTACCACAGAGGGGCCCCAAAAGGAGCCTAAGGAGGAACCCAAAGCCTAACGCCTCACAGAGATTTCATCAAAACCATGACACGTTGACAACCAATAGGACAACATAGAGATATGATAAAGAATAACTTCATCCTTCGTGCAATGACAGGCATCATCTTTGTGGTGGTGCTGGCAGGGTCTATCCTGATAGGTCCCTACACCTTTGCCCTGCTCTTTACGCTGATTAGCGCACTGAGCGTATTTGAGTTTGCCCATTTAATCAATCAAAGCGGTGAGGCAAGGATTCCAGCCACTCTGACCGGTCTGGGAGGCGCCTTTCTGATGCTTGCCTTCTGGGGCTTCTGCACCAACCAGACGGGGTCGTGCATCCTTCTGCCCTACCCTGCCCTGCTGATTTATATCTTTATCCGCGAGCTCTACCTTAAGCAACCCAATCCGCTGGCCAACTGGGCCTACAGCATGATGAGCCAACTCTATGTGGCACTGCCCTTCGCCCTGCTCAATGTACTGGCCTTCCATACCGACCCCACTACGGGCGAGGTGGTTTACAACCCCATCCTACCGCTTAGTATCTTCGTCTTCCTCTGGTTAAGCGATACGGGCGCCTACTGTGTAGGGTCGCTCATCGGCAAGCGGAGGCTGTTTGAGCGCATCTCACCCAAGAAGTCGTGGGAGGGAAGCATTGGCGGAGGCGTGCTGGCCATGGTGGCCGCGGCTGTTATCTCCATCTACCTGCCCACTCTCCCCATGCTGCAATGGGTGGGTTTGGCTTTGGTAGTGGTCATCTTCGGCACCTGGGGCGACCTGACGGAGTCTCTGCTGAAACGCCACTTAGGTATCAAAGATTCAGGCCATATCCTCCCGGGACATGGCGGTATGCTCGACCGCTTTGACAGCAGCCTGATGGCCATCCCTGCGGCTGTAGTCTATATTTATATACTGACTCTTCTGTAGTTCCAAAAAAACAGCGATTCGGTCCTAAAGTTATTAACAAAACAGGTAAGTTTTCAACCATTTCGGCATTATCTTGCCTATTTATTGCGATGCTCTCAAGAAGAATAGCTTACTTCGCATCCGGAAACTAAATAGGATTATATGGGAAAAATTATCGCATTAGCCAACCAAAAGGGCGGTGTGGGCAAAACCACTACCACCATCAACCTGGCAGCCTCACTGGCTACGCTTGAGAAGCGCGTCCTAGTGGTCGATGCAGACCCGCAGGCCAACGCCTCATCAGGTCTGGGTGTGGATATCAAGCAGGCTGAATGTACCATCTATGAATGTCTGATTGACGGAGCCGACGTGAATCGGGCCATTCATGACACGGAGATTGAGACGCTGAAAATCATCTCGTCGCACATCAACCTGGTGGGTGCGGAGATTGAGATGCTCAATCTGAAAAACCGCGAGAAGATTATGAAAAGTGTCTTGACTCCGCTGAAGGAGCAGTATGACTACATTCTGATTGACTGCTCGCCCTCGCTGGGGCTGATTACAGTCAATGCACTTACCGCAGCCGATACGGTCATCATCCCCGTTCAGGCTGAGTATTTCGCTCTTGAAGGCATCAGCAAACTGCTGAATACCATTAAGATTATAAAATCCAAGCTCAATCCGCAGCTGCAGATTGAGGGATTCCTGCTCACGATGTTCGACTCGCGCCTGCGCCAAGCCAACCAGATTTATGACGAGGTGAAGCGCCACTTCCAGGAGCTGGTCTTCAAGACCGTGATTCAGCGCAACGTCAAACTGAGCGAGGCCCCCAGCTACGGCTTGCCCACCATCCTCTATGACGCCGACTCGACCGGAGCCCGTAACCACTTGGCCCTGGCCCGCGAGATTCTGGAGAGAGAGAACAACTGATGTACAACCCCTTGCGCTTGAGCATAACGTATAAAGAAAGGAACAAAGAACGATGGCACAAAGAAATGCTTTAGGACGTGGCCTGGATGCCCTCTTCGCAATCGACGAGGTGCAGACCAGCGGTTCATCATCCATCAGCGAGGTTGAGTTGGCCCAAATCAAGGTCAACCCCAATCAGCCCCGCCGCGAGTTTGACCCCGTGGCACTGCAGGAGTTATCCGACTCTATCCGCGAGATTGGTATCATCCAGCCAATCACCCTGCGCAAGATTTCAGATGACGAATACCAGATTATTGCCGGTGAACGCCGTTTCCGCGCCTCGCAGATGGCTGGCCTGGAGCGCATCCCCTCCTACATCCGTACCGCGGATGATGAGAATGTGCTTGAAATGGCCCTCATCGAGAATATCCAGCGCGAGGATTTGAATTCGGTGGAAATCGCCCTGACCTACCAGCATCTGCTTGACCAATATGGATTGACCCAAGAGCGGCTGAGCGAGCGCGTAGGCAAGAAACGCACCACGGTAGCCAACTACCTACGTCTGCTTAAACTGCCTGCACCAGTCCAGATGGGGCTGAAGAACAAGCAGATTGACATGGGTCACGCCCGTGCGCTCCTGGCTCTTGACGACCCCAAACTGCAGGTCAAGATCTATGAAGAGGTGGTAGCCCAAGGCTACTCGGTGAGAAAAGTGGAAGAGATGGTGAAAGCCCTGAATCAAGGAGAAAGCGTAGTGAGCGGCGAACGGAAGATAGCCCCCAAGAAACAGCGACTGCCCGAAGAGTTCAACCTCCTGAAACAGCAGCTCTCCTCCTTCTTCCAGACCAAAGTGCAACTGACCTGCTCCAACCAAGGAAAAGGGAAAATCAGCATCCCCTTTGCTAACGAAGAGGAGTTGGAGCGCATCATGAGTATTCTCGACACGATGAAGAAGTAAATGAAGAGACTAAGTATCAACATACAGCGTTACGGGTTATGCCTGCTCATCTGCTTCATGCAGGCGGCAGGTCTGACACTTTATGCCCAAAACCTATCGCGTGCCGCCTCGAAACGTCAGCACCCTGTTGTCAACGACTCAACAATCCGTCGCCCTATGCGCCCCATGGGCCAACGCCCAAGCGCCTTGCATCGGGCAGACTCACTACAGGTTTCAGACTCGCTGCCACGCATTGACCGAGAGGCCGAAGCCAGAGCCCAAGCGATAGCTGACAGCGTAGCCGCTGAAAACCGACGCAAGATGTTGGAACTGACCGCCGGTGAGCCTATCCAAGAGCAGCCTATCGCCACAGACAGCCTCAACCAAGCGATTAACCGTAAGGTATGGGTGCCCAATCCCACAAAGGCCACTTGGCTCGCCCTCATCTTCCCCGGTGGCGGACAAATCTACAACCGGAAGTATTGGAAACTGCCCATATTCTATGGCGGATTTGCCGGTTGCGCCTACGCCTTGAGCTGGAATAATAAGATGTATAAAGACTATATGAGCGCCTACAAAGACGCTGCCAATAACCGGTGGGATTCGAGCAGCATTACCGACCTTCTGCCTCCCGGCTACATAAACCGCGTATCCAAAACACAGCTGACTGAGACACTGAGAAAGCGTAAAGACACCTACCGCCGCTACCGCGACCTGAGCATCTTTGCCTTTATCGGTGTCTATCTGCTCTCTGTGGTCGATGCCTATGTCGATGCCGAGCTCTCCAATTTCGACATCACCCCTGACCTGAGCATGCGGCTGGAGCCTGCCGTCATCGACGTCAAAAGCAGCAATACATCGACCAAACGGTCGGTAGGCTTGCAGTGTAGTTTCCGTTTTTAAACCCTCAATTAACAGGTAAACCCCATGAGAGAAAGCGTATATAGACCACTGATTATCGCCATAGCCATTTGCTTCATGAGCCTGACACTCTCAGCGCAGAACCAAGTGGAGGTTACCATTCAAGATAATGGCACCTCGCACGATGAGATGATTGACCTACCCGTCAGCATGACCTACCCTCTGGACAGTCTGCTGGTGGACTGGAAGGCCAAGCACTACATCCACATGGGTGAAGAGTGCAGCACCTCGCCCGTGAACCCCACCTTCAGCGACTCCATCTACATAGACCGCCTGCAGCGTATGCCAACCATCATGGAGATGCCCTATAACGAGGTGATTCGCAAATTCATCGACTTCTATACCGGCAAACTACGTAACCAGGTTGCCTTTATGCTGAGTGCCAGCAACTTCTATATGCCCATCTTTGAAGAGGCCCTCGACGCCTACAACCTACCGCTGGAACTGAAGTATCTCCCCATCATCGAGTCGGCTCTCAACCCCTCGGCCGTATCGCGCGCCGGCGCCGCTGGGCTTTGGCAATTCATGCTGGCTACGGGCCGTCGCTACGGTTTACAGGTCAACAGCTTGGTTGATGAGCGCCGCGACCCCATCAAGGCCACCTGGGCAGCGGCACGCTACCTGCGGGAGTTGTATGACATCTACCACGACTGGAACCTGGTGATTGCCGCTTACAACTGCGGACCGGGTAACATCAACAAAGCCATCCGCCGGGCGGGTGGGAAGAGCGACTACTGGCAGATTTACAACTACCTGCCGCGCGAAACCCGTGGCTATGTACCCGCCTTCATTGCAGCCAACTATACCATGACCTACTACTGCAAACATAACATCTGCCCCATGGAGACCAATATTCCAGCAGCCACAGACACCATCATGGTGAACCGCAACATCCACTTCCAGCAGATAGCAGACCTTTGCAACATCCCCTTAGAGGAGATCAAGAGCCTCAACCCCCAATACAAACGGAACATCATCCCCGGCGAGACCGGCTTGCAGACCCTCCGCCTACCACAACAGACCGTCAGCACCTTCATCGAAAAGCAAGACACCATCTGTCAACACCGCCAGGCAGAGCTCTTCAAAAACCGCCGCATTGTAGCGGCTGGTAACACTCGCGGCAAAAGCAGCGGTGTGGCTGGCAAAGGCGAACTGACCTATCACAAGATACGAAGCGGCGAAAATCTGGGCAGTATAGCCCGAAGATATGGCGTCTCCGTAGCCAACTTGAAGCGATGGAACGGATTGACCAACAACAACATCACTGCCGGCAAGCGACTGAAAATCTACCAATAACCAAATTGCAGCACCATGGATGACAACCTCACAATCCAAAACAAGGAACAGACTGAGGAGGCCCAGATTAACCAAGCCTTCCAGGAACTGCTCTCAAATTATCTTGCCACCAAGCACCGCAAGCGGGTGGAGATTATAACCAAGGCGTTCAACTTTGCCAACCAGGCCCATCGCGGCATCAAACGCCGCTCTGGCGAGCCCTACATCATGCACCCGATTGCCGTGGCCAAGATTGTCTGCAACGAAATTGGATTGGGTTCCACCTCCATCTGCGCTGCCCTGCTCCATGATGTCGTCGAAGATACCGATTACACCATTGATGATATTGAGAACATCTTCGGCCCTAAGATTGCCCAAATCGTAGATGGCCTCACCAAAATCTCTGGAGGCATCTTTGGCGACCGCGCCTCGGCACAGGCTGAGAACTTCAAGAAGCTGCTGCTCACCATGAGCAACGATATCCGCGTGATTCTCATCAAGATAGCAGACCGCCTGCACAACATGCGCACCTTGGGCTCCATGCAGCCCAACAAACAGTTCAAAATAGCTGGCGAAACACTCTATATCTACGCCCCACTGGCCCATCGCTTGGGATTGAATAAGATCAAGACCGAGCTTGAGAATCTCAGTTTCAAGTATGAACACCCCGAGGAGTATCAAGAGATTGAAAGCCAATTGAAAGAGACAGCCGCTGAACGCGACCTGGTCTTTACAGAGTTTACCGCACCTATCCGTACCCAACTGGATCAGATGGGATTGAAATACCATATCCTGGCCCGCGTCAAATCGGTCTATTCCATCTGGAATAAAATGCAAACCAAGCATGTGCCTTTCGAAGAGATTTATGACATCCTGGCCGTGCGCATCATCTTTGAGCCGAAAAGCATGGAGGAGGAGCTGAACAACTGCTTTGACATCTATGTGGCTATCTCGAAAATCTACAAACCCCACCCCGACCGGTTACGCGACTGGATCAGTCATCCCAAAGCCAATGGTTATCAGGCTCTGCACGTCACTCTGATGAGTAACCGAGGCCAATGGATAGAGGTGCAAATTCGTAGCGAGCGGATGAACGATGTAGCCGAACAGGGATTCGCCGCCCACTGGAAGTACAAAGAGGGGGGCGGAAGCGAAGATGAAGGCGAACTGGAGAAGTGGCTCCACACCATCAAGGAGATTCTGGAGGATCCGCAACCCGACGCCATGGACTTCCTCGACACCATCAAACTCAACCTCTTCGCCTCAGAAATCTTTGTCTTCACCCCCAAGGGAGAGATTAAAACCATGCCCCAGAATGCCACAGCACTCGACTTTGCCTTCTCTCTCCACACCGACATTGGTAGCCACTGCATTGGGGCTAAGGTCAACCATAAGTTAGTACCCCTCAGCCATAAGCTTGAGAGTGGAGACCAGGTTGAAATCCTGACCTCAAAGGCTCAACGGGTACAACCGGAATGGGAACTCTACGTCACCACAGCACGCGCCCGCAGCAAGATTACCCAGATTTTGAGGAAAGAGGCCAAACAACAGCAGAAGGAGGGCGAAATCCGCTTAATCGAATTTGTCAAAGCAGAAGGCATAACCCTGAGTGAGGAGATTACCAACAAGCTATGCAAGCTGCACAACGCCAAGACCAAAGAGGAACTCTTTACCCTGATTGGCAGCAAGAAAATCATCTTGGGAGACGCTGAGCGTAATCTGTTGAAAGAGAAGCAGAGCATGAACTGGAAACGACTGCTCACCTTCTCATTTGGCAGCAAGGAGGAGAAGAGCAACCACGAGCCCTCTGACTCAGAGAAACAGCCTGCAGGAGAGGCCCTCAACACTAAGCAGATTCTGAAACTGACGGAAGAGGCTATCTCAAAGAACTACATCATGGCTGAGTGTTGTCACCCCATTCCTGGCGACGATGTGTTGGGCTATATCGATGACGAAAACCGCGTCATCATCCACAAGCGCCAATGCCCCGTGGCCGCCCGACTGAAGAGCAGCTACGGCAACCGTATCATAGCCACTGAATGGGACACCCACAAGGAGCTCTCTTTCCTGGTTACTTTATATATAAAAGGTATAGACTCCATGGGCCTGCTCAACGAGTTGACGCAGGTTATCTCACGCCAACTTAACGTCAACATCCGCAAGCTTACGATTGAAAGCAACGACGGTATCTTTGAGGGACACATCCAACTCTATGTGCACGACGTCGATGATGTACGTACCATCTGCAACAACCTGAAGGCCATCAACCATATCAAGCAGGTGGTCCGTGTAGAGGACTAATCTGCTTGCAGGTTCTCTTTCAGCGTATCGACCTGCTCGTAGCTGAAGGCATTCAGTGCATCGCGCATGCTGACCAGCTCCTCACGGATAGCCTTCAGACGCTCCACCAGTTCGAAGTTGCTCTCCGTAGCACTGCTCTTCGGGTTATCCTCCAATCGCTGGCGGGCCCCCTGCAGGGTCATGCCACGCTCCTTCACCAGGTGATAAATCAGCTTCAACGTCTCGATATCCTCCTGACGATACTGCCGGATACCCCGTCCGGCCTTCTTGGGCGTAATCTGCGGGAACTCCTTCTCCCAAAAACGGAGTAGCGACTCGCTGACACCCAGCATCTCGGCTACCTCACCCACCGAGTAGTAGAGCTTTAAATTCTTGTCCTTCTTCAACATAGCCTCTTATCAATCTAACATTCTACCTTGGTTGGCCGCAATCTGTATCATGCGGTCATAATCTTCTGCACTCAAATCCATGAAGTAGTAGTTCACCGGATTCACCACACGCCCTTTGACGTGAACCTCGTAGTGGAGGTGCGGACCGGTACTCTTACCCGTACTGCCTACGCCACCGATCACCTCGCCCCTGACTACACGCTTACCTACACGGGTACGGAAATCACGCAAGTGGGCATACCAGGTCTGATAGCCAAAACCATGGTCAATCACAATGGTTCGACCGTAACCGGTTTCCCACCCCATCTTCACCACGGTTCCATTACCCGTAGCATAGACATCGGTTCCCGGATTGGCCGAGAAATCCATGCCCGCATGGAAACGGGTTGTTCCGTAGATAGGGTCAATACGGGTGCCGTAGCCTGACGCTGTTCGCTTCAGGTCCTTATTGGCAATGGGCTGTATGGCGGGAATACACCTCAGCATCTCTTCGTGGCTCTTGCACATCTCCACCACCTCGTCGAACGACGTGCTCTGGATATAGAGCTGCTTAGCCAGCATATCGAGTTTCTGGGTGGTATTAATCACCAGGTCGGCATCGGCCATTTTCAATAGATGTTCGTACCGGTTGGTTCCACTGTATCCAGCCTGACGAATCGGTGTAGGAATCGGATCGGCCTGGAACATCACCCGGTAGAGGTTGTCATCACGCTGCTGAATATCCTGTAGCACCCCTATGGCCTCATCCATCCGATGCGAAAGGACCTGATATTGCGCACGCAGCTCACTGTTCTCCTTGCGCAGCTCCTTCTCAGAAGGGGTACCGAAGAGAATAAAAAGCAGAATAAAGCTGCCTGCCCCGAAACCCATACCGATAAAGAGGCGGCGTAATGTACCCATCACACGCTGCCTAAAGGTGGGGTAAATACGGTCGTAAGTCTGAGTTTGAGGATTATATATGTAGTAAACTTTGCGCATAGTCGAAATATTTCACTAAACCATGCCACAAATATACGGAAAACAAGCTATCTTTGCACCGCTTTTTAGAAGAATTAATTGGATTAGGCAGAAAAAAGTCGGTTCACAAGGTGAAAAACGCATGCAACAAGCGTGCCTGAGACCCTGAGAACGCCACGTAAACCTGCCTTACACGGTTTGAAACTAACAAACAAAGACCTATATGACTGCAAATGAAATCAGAGACTCATTCAAGAGTTTCTTTGAAAGCAAAGGACACCACATTGTTCCCTCTGCACCCATGGTCATCAAGGATGACCCCACGCTGATGTTTACCAATGCCGGTATGAACCAGTTTAAAGATATTATTCTGGGTAACCATCCGGCGAAATGGCAACGTGTGGCCGACTCACAGAAGTGCCTTCGCGTCAGCGGTAAGCACAATGATTTGGAGGAGGTAGGACATGACACCTACCACCACACCATGTTTGAGATGCTTGGCAACTGGTCGTTTGGCGACTACTTCAAGAAAGAGGCCATCTCTTGGGCCTGGGAGTACCTGGTGGATGTGCTGAAGATTGACCCGAAGGATCTCTACGCTACGGTCTTCGAAGGAAGTGCCGAAGAGGGATTGGAACGCGATAATGAGGCGGCCTCGTACTGGGAGCAATACCTGCCGAAGGATCATATCATCAACGGTAACAAGCACGATAACTTCTGGGAGATGGGTGATACCGGTCCCTGCGGTCCCTGCTCAGAGATTCATATCGATTCACGCTCAGAGGAAGAGAAGGCTAAAATATCTGGTCGCGAACTGGTCAACAAAGACCATCCGCAGGTCATTGAAATCTGGAACCTGGTCTTCATGCAATTCAACCGCAAGGCCGACGGCTCACTGGAAGGTCTGCCCGCCAAGGTGATTGATACGGGTATGGGCTTTGAGCGCCTGGTTCGCACCATGCAGGGTAAGACTTCAAATTACGATACCGACGTCTTCCAGCCTATCATCAAGGCCATCGCCGAGATGTCGGGCACAGCCTATGGCGTCGATGAGCAGAAGGACGTGGCCATGCGCGTGGTAGCCGACCACATCCGCACCATCGCCTTCTCCATCACCGATGGCCAGTTGCCCAGCAACGCCAAGGCCGGTTACGTTATCCGCCGCATTCTGCGCCGTGCCGTGCGTTACGCCTACACCTTCCTGGGACAGAAGCAGGCCTTCCTCTACAAGCTCCTCCCCGTGCTGATTGAGAACATGGGCGGTGCATACCCTGAGCTCAACGCTCAGAAGGATTTGATTGGACGCGTCATCAAAGAGGAAGAAGACTCCTTCCTCCGCACCCTGGAGACCGGTATCCGTCTGCTCGATAAGACGATGGCTGAGGCCAAGGCTGCCGGCAAAACGGAGATTAGCGGTAAGGACACCTTTACGCTCTATGACACCTTCGGCTTCCCGCTCGACCTGACCGAACTGATTCTGCGCGAGAATGGCATGACGGCCGATATCAAAGCTTTCGACGCCGAGATGCAGCAACAGAAGCAGCGTGCCCGTAACGCCGCAGCTGTGGAAACAGGCGACTGGGTAACACTGAAAGAGGGTACCACGGAGTTTGTAGGCTACGACTACACCGAGTACGAAACCTCTATTCTGCGCTACCGCCAGGTGAAGCAGAAGAACCAAACCCTCTACCAGATTGTGCTTGACAAGACCCCCTTCTACGCTGAGAGTGGTGGTCAGGTCGGCGACACCGGTGTGCTGGTTAGCGAGTATGAAACCATTGAGATTATCGATACGAAGAAGGAGAACAACCTCCCCATTCACCTGGCTAAGTCGCTGCCTCAGCATCCTGAAGCACCGATGATGGCGTGTGTAGATACAGAGAAGCGTGCAGCCTGCGCAGCCAACCACTCATGCACCCACCTGATTGATGCCGCCCTGCGCGAAGTGCTGGGCGAACATGTGGAGCAGAAGGGTTCACTCGTTACCCCCGACTCGCTGCGCTTCGACTTCTCACACTTCCAGAAGGTGACCGATGAAGAGATTCGCCGCGTAGAGCATATCGTCAATGCCAAGATTCGCGCCAACATCCCCTTGACCGAATACCGCAACATCCCCATCGAGGAGGCACGCGAACTGGGTGCCATCGCCCTCTTTGGTGAGAAGTATGGCGATCGCGTCCGCGTCATCCAGTTTGGCGACTCCATTGAGTTCTGTGGCGGTGTACACGTAGCTGCTACAGGTCATATCGGCATGGTGAAGATTATCAGCGAGAGCTCTGTAGCCGCTGGCGTACGCCGTATCGAAGCGCTGACCGGTGCCCGTGTGGAGCAGATGTTAGACACCTATCAGGACACCATGCGCGACCTGAAAGCCCTCTTCAACAACGCCCCCGACCTCTATGGTGCCATCCGCAAGTACATCGACGAGAATGACGGCTTGAAGAAGCAGGTTGAAGAGTTCCGCAAGGAGAAGGAAATTCAGATCAAAGCCCAACTGCTGAAGGAGATTAAGGAGGTGAATGGCGTGAAACTGATCAAGTTCTGCGCACCGCTTCCGGCTGATACAGTCAAGAATATCGCCTTCCAGCTTCGTGGCGAGGTGACGGAGAGCCTCTTCTTCGTAGCCGGTACGGAATTTGAAGGCAAGCCGATGCTGACCGTGATGCTGAGTGACAACCTGGTCGCTACTGGTTTGAAGGCTGGCGCCCTGGTGAAAGAGGCAGCCAGACTGATTCAAGGTGGCGGTGGCGGTCAGCCTCACTTCGCTACCGCTGGCGGTAAGAACCCTGACGGATTGAATGCGGCTGTGGATAAGGTCATCGAACTCGCTGGTATCTAATCAGCGCGTCAACAGATAGTGAGGGCGTGGTTAACGCTGGTGCTGCAAACGGCAGCAACAAGCGGTGGCCACGCCCTCTTTGTATAATCTCATCTCCAGCTGTTCACTCCGTCTGCTCCGCCGGGTAGTTCACCAGATAGAGCCTCTCCGTGGCACGCGTAAAGGCGGTATAGAGCCAACGGAAGTAATCGGGCGTCAGGTACTCCTCTGAGAGATAGCCCTGGTCAAGAAAAACATTCTGCCATTGACCACCCTGTGCCTTATGGCACGTCACGGCATAAGCATACTTTACCTGTAGCGCATTGAAGTGCGGGTCTTGCTTCATCTTCTTCATCCTGTCCCGTTTCAGGGGAATATCGGCATAATCAGCCATGACCGTTTGAAACAGGCGCTCACCCTCCTCACGGCTCAAGGCGGGCGAATCGCTGTGAAGCGTATCGAGCAGCAGGGTCACCTCCATGGTATAGTCGTCATAATCAGGGAAAGCAATGGTTACATCCGCAAAGCGGAAGCCATACATCTCGCGCGTCCGTCTGACCCTCCTCACCACCACCAGTTCACCATTGGCAATGAAATCGGGTAGGTTCTCCTTCTCCTCCCCCGATGAGGCCACGCCACCTGCCTGTGAAGCCTTCATCATCTGCCTGTGAGCCTCCTTGCTGGCTATCGCCTCTTGTTCCGTCCAATAGTAGTTATTCTTCGCCACCATCAGCATATCCCCCGACTCCAACTCCTCCTCACGCCAAAGGATACGACTCCTTATACCTTTATTATATAGGTTCGCGCGTTTATTACTGCGACACACCACAATCGTCTCATCCTCCCCGTCGCGGCTATAGCAACTCTCCAGCTCATCGAGCAGCTCATTGCCCGTTACCACCTGCACATCGGCAAAGCCCGACACCCGCAGTTTAGGCAACGACCAGCACTCATCCGCAGCAATCATCTCCCTCAGGCGGGTTGCATTCCACAGAATGCCTGACGACTCGCTCTGCCTCACCACCTGCGTCAGTTCCAACTCCTCCACCTGCAAGCCGTAGCCTCGCAGGGCGTCTGTTGAGAGAGCCGGACTCACCTCCTCACCCACCGGAGGCAGCTGCGCCGCATCACCCATCAGGAGCAAACGGCACCCCTCACCCGAATAGACGTAGTGAATCAGGTCGTCCAATAACCGACCGGTACCAAAGCTACTCCCCGACAGCCCGTCATTGGCAATCATCGAGGCCTCATCCACCAGAAACAGGGTATGCTTCTGCGAATTCTCGGCCAGAGAAAAATTATCTGTTTCGTTAGAGAACGAGCGTTGGCGATAAATCTTCTTATGAATCGTATAGGCGGGGTGATTGGCGTAGAGAGAAAAGACCTTCGCCGCACGTCCGGTGGGTGCAAGCAAAACGCACTTCTGTTTTAAGGCATCGAGCGTCTGAACCAAAGCCGAAACCAGCGAGGTCTTTCCAGTTCCCGCAAAACCGCGCAGTAAAAAAAGCGCATCGCTTTGGGGCGAAACCAGGAATTTTGCCACCGCTTTGAGCGCTAAATTTTGCTCCAAAGTGGGTTCATAACGAAAATTTTCCTTAATTTGGCTTTCTAAATAGTTATTTATCATTTCTGTTGGATAAAAAAGTGAGCAGAACTATCGTTTTTAAATATATTTCTGTTATTTTTGCGGTGCGAATATAATAACTAAAAAAAACATATTTATCATGAAAACAGTTTTTAATGTAGTTTTAGGTCTGTGTGCACTTGCTTTGGTCTATATTTGCTATGCAAGCATCATGGGTCCTATCGAATTTGAAGCAGAGAAGAAAACCAGAGACGCAGCGGTTATCGCTCGCTTGATTGACATCCGTAAGGCTCAGTCAGAGTACCGTAACCGCCACAATCAGCAGTACACGAACAATTTCGACTCGCTGATTCTGTTCGTAAAGAACGACAGTCTGCCCTTCATCTTCAAGCAGGGTGAATTGAGCGACAAGCAGCTGGAAGATGGTCTGACTGAAAAGAAGGCTATCGCCATCGTAGAGAAGGCCAAGAAGACTGGCAGGTACGACGAAGTAAAGAAGTGGGGCTTGGAGAACTTCAAGCGTGAAACCATGTGGGTACTCGTTAAGGATACGGTATTCCCCAAGGGTTTCTGTGCTGATTCACTGAGATACGTGCCCTTCGGTAACGGTGCTCAGTTTGAAATGGCTACTCGCAACGATACAGCTAAGTCAGGTGCTCCCTTCTGCTTGCTCGAGGTGAAGACTCCTTACGAGGTTTACCTGAATGGCTTGAACGTACAGGAGATTGCTAACCTGAAAGACCTTCAGACTAAACTTGGCAGATACTGCGGTCTGAAGATTGGTGACCTGGAAACAGCTAACAACAACGCCGGTAACTGGGAGTAATTCGCAGCCCATTTATCAAAACCATAAAGGGTTGGAAGATGACAACCAGCCGGCCTCTGACCGATTGCTGTCCTCTTCCAACTCTTTCTTTATGTCTCACTTTATCACTCCTATCACAGGTCCATGAGTAGTAGTACCCTTTCTACCCCATCAACGGCACTGCTTATCCGTCTTGGTACAGACGGATTTTCTTTTGCTGTCTGTAGCGCAGAGCCAGGAGGGATGAAGTCAATCACCCCCTATGCCATCGACGAGACCCTCTCGTTGACGGCCAACCTCAAGCGTTTCATCAAGGAGCAACAGTGGAACACCCAATCCTTCCAGCGGGTAGAGGTCGTCGTAGCCTCTGAACGCTTTACCACCATGCCACTGGAACTCTTCGAAGATGAACAGGCTGAGCGTATCTTTAACTACAACCTCTCTCCCCGTGAGAACGAGGAGGTCTATTACAACATCCTCTCGGTCAACAACGTCGTTTTGCTTTATGGCATCGACCGCAGCGCGGCGCATTGGCTCACCGAGCAGTTAGGCAACGTTCGTTTCCACGCCCAATCGGCCCTGTTGATTGAGCGATTCGCCGCCCAAAGCCGTAGCTACCCGCATCATTCGCTCTATGCCCATCTGCGTCAAAGCGCCATGGAGACCTATGTTTTCCATCAGGGCCAACTCCTGCTGGCCAACTCGCAGCCCTGCGGTTCGCCAGCCGATCGGCTCTACTACCTGCTCTACCTATGGAAGCAGCTCCAGCTCGATGCCAACCAAGACCAGCTCCTGCTCTGCGGTGAGCGCAAACTCTATGACCCGCTACGCCCACAACTGACGAAATACATTCGCCAAGTCACCGTTCTGGGCGATAGCGATTCGTTGGACTTTAAACAATTATCATCATGCGAGTAATCAGTGGAATCTACAAGCGGAGGCGCTTCGAGGTGCCTCGCTCCTTCAAGGCACGTCCTACCACCGACTTTGCCAAGGAGAATCTCTTTAACGTGCTCAATAACTACTTTGACTTCGAAGAGGAAGGAGTGCGCGCCCTGGATCTCTTTGCCGGCACAGGCAGCATCAGCATTGAATTGGTATCACGCGGTTGCAGTCAGGTAGTCAGCGTAGAGAAAGACCGCGATCACTTCGCCTTTATCTGCCAAGTGATGCGCGAGCTCAAGACCAACGTCAATCTCCCCATCCATGGCGATGTGTTCAAGTATATCAAGAATTGCCGGCAGCCCTTCGATTTTATCTTTGCCGACCCGCCCTATGAACTGGCCGAACTGCCTACCCTACCCGACCTTATCTTTGAGCATCAGCTGCTCAACGAAGGGGGCCTCTTTGTGCTGGAGCATGGCAAGAAGAATAACTTTGCGCAGCACCCTCACTTTGTAGAGCAACGCGCCTATGGTAGCGTCCACTTCTCCTTCTTCCGCTGAACTACAGTAACGGAGCCATCAAACGCACCACACTCTCTACACTCTTCCGATACCAAGGGCGTTGCTGCCAAGCGCGTAACGCCACCTGCTCACACGCCTGCTGATCCTTCAGAAAGGCTTCACGCACTATAGGTGCGCTCTGTGAATCATAAACGTAGGCATTGACCTCAAAGTTATGTTCAAAACTACGGAAATCCAAGTTGGCAGAACCTACACAGAAGAGCATATCATCACTGACCATCAATTTGGAGTGAAGGAAACCGGGTTGGTAAAAATAGACCTTCACACCGGCTAATAACACATCCTTGAGATAGGAACACGAAGCCCAATGGGTCAACCTACTATCAGCCCGTTTAGGAATCATCAGACGCACGTCAACCCCCGCCAAGGCCGCAGTCTGCATGGCAATCAGCAATGATTCTGTTGGTAAGAAATAGGGCGTCTGAATATAGAAATAGCGCTTGGCTTGCCCTAAGGCCATCATCAACCCCTGCATCAACTCACGCCAAGGGCTGACGGGGTCACCGGCAACCACCTGTACCAGCGAACTGCCACAGCGGTCCTGCTTGGGAAAATAGACTTTCGACGTCAATAGCGAGCGATCTACAAAGTACCAGTCCAGCAGGAAGGTGGTCTGCAAACCATGTACCGCACGCCCCTCCAGCCTCAAATGAGCATCGTGCCATGAGCCCCACGCCACGCCATCCACATAGCGCTCAGCCAAGTTCATTCCACCAATAAAACCCACCTTGCCGTCCACCACCACAATCTTACGGTGGTTGCGGTAGTTTACCTTACTGGTAAAGAGTGGGAAAAACACCTTTAGGAAACTATAGACCTCAATACCGTTGGCGCGCATCTCTTGAAAGAAGAGACGAGGCACCTTCCAGCACCCTACGTCGTCATAGATAACCTTCACCTCTACGCCCTGTTGCGCCTTTGCAATCAACGCCTCGCGCACCTTACGGCCGATGCGGTCATCCTCTATGATGTAAAATTCCAGATGGATATGATGTTTGGCCTCCGAGATAGCCTGAAGCAGGGCCTCCAGCATCTCCTGGCCCGAGGTGTAGAGCGTCACCTGATTGCCCTCAAAGGGGAGCGACTGGTTGGTCAGTCTGAAGAAGTCCATCAGCCGCTGGTACTGTGCATGGGTTGGCACCTCCTCTTGCGCCAGATACTCCGCCATCGGCTTCTTCAGCAGGCGGCTGTAGCTCCGCTTACTGATGATGCGCTCGTGGCGGTGGCTGCGACCAAAGAAGAAATAGAGAATGAGTCCCACCACAGGAAGAAACATCAAGACCAATATCCACGACATGGTCTTGACCGGATTCCGATTGTCGAGCACTACGACCACAATCGTACCGATAATCAGCCCTAAGTAGAGAAGTTTAAAGACTACTGAGGCAATTTCTCCTGCTATGAAAACCCATTCAAACATAGATTTAGAAAGGACGGCGCCCCATACCTCCAGGAGGAGGACCCATCGGACGTCCATGTCCGCCGCCACCAAACGGGCCGAAACCACCCTGCATGTTCTTCATCTTTTCTCGGGCCGCCTTGCTTCCGAAGATATTCAGGCGATAGATAAAGTGGAACATACAGTAGCTGTTCACACCGTTGTACTGGTACACCGATCGACCGCTTGAGGTGAGCGAACGGGTAATATTACTCTGTTTCTTTAATATATCATACATCTCGAAGCTCAAGGTGGCGTTACCCTTCAAGAAGGTTTGCGACAGCTGGGCATTCCAAATCAACTCGTTACGGTTCATGCTTGAGTCAGAATAACCGCGACGGCTCTGGTTGGCGATATTGGTAGAGAGCGACATGCTCCAGGGCATTGTAACCGTGGTATTGGCGCCGTATGAGAAGTTATAGGGTTCCTGGTTGTTATCGGGCGTCAGCTTGTCCTTCTCCACCGTATATTCCAACGAGCCGTTGATACCGAACTCAAACCAGTCGTTACGGAAGGTACCGTTCAAACGCTCACCTATGGTAAGATTGGTGGTGGTGTTCTTTTTCACGGTTTTGTCCTCGTCTGTCAAGTAACCCACATTATTGGCGTAGCGCACATTGGTGAAGGTACCAATGGTGAACTTCTTGTTCTTGAGTGCGGTATTCATGCCAAACATACCGAAGGCATTCCAGTTACCGTTGATATTCTCGGGTTTCGTTGTCCACGCACCGGTCTGTGCATTATAGGTACGCATATTACTGATGCTATTCTGCGTCATCTGCAACATGGCGTGTGAGAAGATGCCACGTTGTTTTTCGGGGTTATAGGTGTTATAGAACATCATTAGGTTATGGCTGAACGATGGCTTCAGACCAGGGTTACCCACACGGATGTTAAGCGGATTGGAGGTATCGGTGATAGGCAACAGATTCTCCATGCTGGGCTGACTGCTGCGGCCACGATAGGTCAGGCGCAACTGACTTACCTTGGAGAAGCGGTAGCGGAAATCCAAATTCGGAGCGAAATTGGTCACGTTGCGGGTGGTATCCGTCATGAAATCACCCTTACGATAGGAGAGAACGGTATGTTGCGGCTGCACTGAGGCACCCACATTCATCTGCCAAGCTTGGCGCACAAAGCGCAGACCAACCATCGCCTCGTGGTTGTAGTACTTGTATTCCGCATACTTACTCTGCTCTTCATCCTTGGCCGACTGATACCCTTCAGGAAGTGGGCTGCCCCAGGTCCATCCTGTAGAGAAAAGATCGTAGGTGCTCTTGTCACTCTCGCTATACTTATATTGGAAGTTGTAGCTGAACTGCAAGAAGGTTCCCTTGGCAATCGGCTCACTGTAGGTCAAGCGTGTTGAATAGTTCCAGTTGGTAGAGGGCGTGGTGATATAGCGCAAGATAGGATCGGCGGTCTCTGAAGTCTGGAAATAACGGGTATCCATCATACTGTACTGATCGTTATCGTTGTCACCATAACCACCCATCAGTCTCAGCGTGATGTTACGTCCCTTCGTGCCGAGCTTGCGGTTAAATTGGAGCGAAGCGTTGGCAGAGAGGCTCTTGCTGTCAGTCAGCGTCTGGTTATTGCTGGCATTCACCGTTATCTTCTTCAGTTTGTCCAGCATCTCGTCCGTATCATCACCCATCAAGTCATCCAGGTAGTTGTTCGGATCGGTCAACACCTGGAAGGGATCACTGTTGAAGGTTGCAGACAGGGAGTTGCTATTACTCTCCGTATCGCCCCACGATACACGGGGACGGAAAATGATATTGGTCATTGAGTCGGGCTTCCACTCCAGACGGAAGTCGGCATTGAACGTGCTGTTACTGCTGATGGCATGCGAATTGGAGTTTGAGAACGATGAGCTACCTGTGGGGAGGAAGTTCTCAGCATAACCAGTGCTGATGGCATCGTTGCCGCGGTAATTGTAGCGTACACTACCTCCCATATCCACCTTCTCAGTCTCCGTAGCGAAGTTCAAGCCTAACTCCTTGGTGGCCGTCAAACCATTGTTACGGCGCCAACGGGGTCCGCCACCGCCACCCGAGAAGCCCTGGTCGTTGACGTTATTGGCTCCGGCAATCAGCGAAACCTGGGTATGGTCGCGGAAATAGTTAATCATCGCACGCTCCATATAGCGTTTCTCCGTTCCTACAGAGAGGTCAATGTTACCGAATACGCCTTGATTCATACCCTTCTTCACCGTCAGGTCGAGCACCGTCTCCTCTTCACCATCATCAATACCGGTGATACGGGCCAAGTCGCTCTTCTTATCATAGGTCTTCAGCTTATCAATCATATCCACAGGCAGGTTCTTCAAGCCGGTCTTCACATCGCCGCCAAAGAACTCCTTACCGTCCACCATCAGCTTCTTCACCTCTTTACCGTTAATCTTCACATTGCCATCTTCATCCACCTCGGCACCGGGAAGTTTCTTCACCAGCTCCTCCAGCATAGCGCCCTGCGGGGTACGGTATGCCGATGAGTTGAAGGCCACCGTATCTTCCACCACCTGCACCTGAGGGGCTTCAGCCGTAACCACCGCCTCTTTCAGCAACACGGCGTCACTCTCTAAGGTCAAAGTACCTACGTTACGCGTGGCGTTGGCACCGGTCAGCGTCAGCGGCTTGAAGAGGTTCTTGAAACCGATGTATGACACCTTCATCACATATTTTCCCGCCTTCACTTTGGGCAATGTAAAATAGCCTTGGTTATTACTGGCCACACCGGCCGACTGCACGCTGTCAGGAAGGTGGAGCAGTTGCACAGTAGCTTGCATAGCCGGTTCACCGCTATCCTCCATGACGCGGCCCGATACGACAATGTGTGTTGTTTGCGCATAGGCAGGAATCAGAGCTAACACGAGCATTACGCCTGCCAAAAGATACTTCATTCGTTCATTCATCGTTATTGTTGTTTTCTTGGTTGTCAAATGGTCAGTAACTCACACCTCCATTTTGACACCTATGACCATGTGAGGTTTAACACATTAACATAAAAAAACGAATTAGCGGCTATTCTTTTTAAACAATGCATCAGCAGCCGCCTTCTTGATGCCAAACTCCAGACAGAGCACATTGAGAATCAGGAAAACCAAAAACGACGAGGTATCCACTGTCTGAATATCCCCATGAAGTACACGCCACAGCATGCCACCGAAGATAAAGAGCACCGTCAGGAACATAGCCTGACGCACCGCCCGGTTACGGATAGCCACCGTTTCGGCATTCTCGTGCTTCGTTAGTGCAAAGATAATCATCAAAGCACCCATCATCATCAACAGTTTGGAACACTCCTTATAGAAAAGGAGATTATTGTCTGTAACACGACCCATAAAGGCCATAATAAACGGAAGGATGAGGGCCAAAGCCATCACAGCGTAGCCCATAGGGCGACAAAAAACGGGTAAAAGCGCTTTCATAAATCAATATTCAATTATTTGTGGCTACAAAGATACAAGATTTTAAGAAGAAGCGCTATCTTTGCAGAGATAAAAAACAAAACATTGCAACTGATGAACAAACAAGAAGTGATACTTTGCACGCATCTGGCCGATAACCTTAGCCAGGCGATAGCCCGCATCCCTCACGATCGGCTCTTTTTGCTGACCGATGTCCATACTCACGCCCTCTGCCTCCCGCTACTTCGCGAGGTCGAAGCTCTCGGCGAAGCTGAAGAGATCATTATCGGAGCGGAGGACGTGAACAAGACACTCGACACTTTAGCACAGGTCTGGACCGCTTTAAGCACCCAAGGAGCCAGCCGCAAATCGCTGCTCATCAATTTAGGGGGCGGTATGCTGACTGACTTAGGGGGCTTTGCCGCCTCGACCTTTAAGCGCGGGATAGCCTTCATCAACATCCCCACCACCCTGCTTGCCATGGTTGATGCAGCGGTAGGCGGAAAGACCGGTATCAACTTTAACGGCCTGAAAAACGAGATAGGCTGTTTCTCTCCCGCAGAGAGCGTGCTTCTCGAGACCCAGTTCCTGCGCACACTCGATGCACCCAATATCTATTCCGGTTACGCCGAGATGTTGAAACATGGATTAATCAGCACCCCTGAACACTTGAACGAACTTCTCGCCTTTGACCTGGGCCAAATCAACTACGAACAGCTCAAGCATTTAGTAGGCCATTCTGTCAAGGTCAAGGAGGAGATTGTAACCAACGACCCCCATGAGCATGGCATCCGGAAAGCGCTCAACCTGGGGCATACTGTTGGACATGCCTTTGAGAGTCTGGCTTTGGCCGAAAATCGACCTGTACTCCACGGCTACGCCGTGGCATGGGGCTTGGTTTGCGAACTCTATCTCTCGTACGTCACAACAGGATTCCCCAAAGAGATTCTTCAGCAGGTGATTTACTTTGTACGTCGTGTATATGGTCCCTTCCTGTTTACCTGCAAACACTACGAACAGCTCTACGAGCTGATGAAGCATGATAAGAAGAACAGCAACGGCGTAATCAACTTCACATTATTAAAGGGTATAGGCGACATTGCACTCAACCAACACGCCAATCAGAAGCTGATATTTGAGACCTTCGACTTCTTCCGCGAGAGCATGGGTATCTAATAACACTCTGATAATCTGTATAATAAAAAAACGCGTAAAAAACATAGCAAAAAAAAAGAGCAGAAAAAGGCAAAAAAAGGGCCGAAAAGTTTGCAGATAAAGAAAAAAGCCGTACCTTTGCACCCGTCAAACAAACAATGACACAGCGGGGTGTAGCTCAGCCCGGTTAGAGTACGCGTCTGGGGGGCGTGTGGT
>CAMAMO010000013.1 GCA_945836915.1 uncultured Mediterranea sp. | reverse complement strand
CACCTCGACGAGGCTTCGCGCGGATTCTCTTTCCGCTTCGAGGCGCCGCTGGATATGCGCATGAACCAACGCGCCACCTTGACTGCCGCTCAGGTGGTGAATGACTATAGCGAGGAGCGGCTGCAAACCCTCTTCAGCCTCTACGGCGAGCTGCCCAACAGCCGGCGGCTGGCGCAAGCTATCGTCAAAGCCCGCGCCGCCGAGCCGCTACGCACCATGCAGCAGCTGCTGGCTGTGGCCACACCCCTGATGCCCCGCCAACGTGAGAAGAAGGAACTGGCCAAGATGATGCAGGCCCTACGCATGGAGGTCAATCACGAAACGGAGGCGCTACAAGAGATGCTTGAGGCTGCGGTTGAGGCACTGAAACCGGGCGGACGATTAGTGGTGATGACCTACCACAGCATCGAAGACCGCATGGTGAAGAACTTTATGAAGAGTGGCAACATTGAGGGTAAGGTGGAGACAGACCTCTACGGTCGCAGCTATGCGCCCCTCCGAATGAGTCCGTCAAAGCCTATCACCCCCGACGAGAGGGAGGTAGAGCAGAACCCCCGCTCGCGCAGTGCCAAACTGCGCATCGCTATTAAACAGTAAAACCAACGAAAGGAAACGGTATGGCAAACGAACAAAAGATAGGAGAGAAACGGATGTCGCGCAGCCGGCAACGGTTACGCCAATGGAAGTCGGTGCTGGGAGGCGATATCCTGGCAACGGATTTCTTCCGCCGTCAGACCAAACTGATTGGCCTGGTGATGCTCTTCACTATTCTCTACGTGGACAATCGCTACTCGTGCCAGCGGCAGCTCATTGAGCTGGCCCAATTGCAGCAAGAGTTGGCAGATATCCGCTACAACGCCTTGACGCGCAGCTCGGAACTGATGCAGAAGAGCCGTCAGAGCAACATTGAGCGCTATATCAACGCCAACGGCAGTGAACTGCACACCTCTACGCAGCCCCCCTTCCTTATCCCCGATTAGAATCCTAAAGAGTCATGGCAGCAAACAGAAAAAACATATTAACCCGATACTTCTTCATCTTGGTCATGATGGCTACCATTGGTGTGGCCGTGGTGGTCAAGGCGGGTATCATCATGTTTCTGGAGCGTGATTACTGGCGTCAGGTGGACCAGCGCCGCGTAAAGAACAACATCGTGAAACCGGCCGCCCGAGGTAACATCCTCAGCACCGATGGCAAGTTGATGTCCAGCTCGATTCCGGAGTACAAGGTCTATCTGGATTACATCACCGGCGAGACGCGTGAGAAGAAACGCCAGCGCGCCCAGTTTGTGCGCGACAGCATTCTCGAGGCCAATCTCGACTCCATCTGCCGCGGCATGCACCGCATCTTCCCTGAATACAGCGTGGCCACCCTAAAGGCTCACATCAAGAAGGGACGGAACAGCGCTTGGAAGCACCACTACAACCTACTGCCTAACAAGAGCCGCCGTGTAAGCTACATCCAGTATAAGGAGCTGAAGAAGCTCCCCCTCTTCAACCTCAGCCAGAATCGCGGCGGATTTCACCGCGAGGTGTTCAACCAGCGTAAGCGCCCCTTCGGCTCACTGGCCAAACAGACCATCGGTAGTCTCTACAGCGATACCGCCAAGGGGGCCTACAGTGGCATTGAACTGGCCTTCGACTCGCTACTCAAGGGCCGACCGGGCATTGTGCATAAGCAGAAGGTGAAGAATCGCCAGCTGCAAATTGTGGACCGTGCGCCGGTGGATGGCTGCGACATTGTAACCACTATCGATGTGAGTATGCAGGATATCTGCGAAACAGCCTTAGTGGAGAAGCTTCATGAAATCAATGCCCACTACGGTGTGGCGGTGCTGATGGAGGTAGAGACCGGCGAGGTGAAGGCCCTGGTTAACATGGACAAGGGTAAGGATGGTAACTACTACGAGATGGAGAACCATGCTATCAGCGACATGCTGGAGCCCGGCTCCACCTTCAAGACCGCCAGCATCATGGTGGCGCTTGAGGATGGCTTTATCGACCCGCACACCCAGGTGGATACCGGTAACGGGCAGATGATGATGCACGGCTCGCGCATGAAGGACCACAACTGGTCGCACGGCGGTTACGGGGTGATTGACGTGACCCGTATCCTGGAGGTGTCGAGTAACATCGGCGTCTCTTACCTTATCGACAAGTATTACCGCGATAATCCCCAGCGCTTTGTCGATGGGTTGAAGCGAATGAGTCTGGACCAACCGCTTCACCTGCAGATTCGCGGTGAGGGCAAGCCCTATATCCGTGGACCTAAGGAACGCCCCTTCTATGGCACGACCTTGCCCTGGATGAGCATTGGCTATGAAACGCAGGTACCGCCTATCAACATCCTCACCTTCTATAATGCCATTGCCAACAACGGGAAGATGGTTCGGCCCAAACTGGTGAAGGCGGCGGTGAAGGATGGCCACGTGATAGAGGAGTATCCTACGGAGGTGATTAATCCAAAAATTTGCAGCGACCGCACCCTTGAGCAGATTCGCGAAATCCTGCGCAAGGTGGTGAGCCAAGGACTGGCCAAGCCGGCTGGCAGCAAGCAATTCTCCGTGTCAGGAAAAACGGGTACCGCACAGGTGTCGCAAGGCGCTTCGGGTTACACCAACGGCCGCCGCGAGTATTTGGTGAGCTTCTGCGGCTACTTCCCCAGCGAGGCGCCGAAGTATAGTCTGATTGTCTCCATCCGCAAACCCGGCTTGCCCGCTTCGGGTGGCTTGATGGCGGGTAGCGTCTTCGGCAAGATTGCCGAAAGGGTCTATGCCCATAACCTGCGCTTGCGCCTTGAAGCGGCTATTGACAGCACCTCGGTGGTGATTCCCGATGTGAAGGCGGGATTGGTGGACCAGACGCGTGAAGTGCTCTCCGCCCTCAACATCTCCACCCGTCAGGAGGGGGGCATTGAGGGAGCGTGGAGTACGGCTCAGGTGGGTAACGATGCCGTGTTGCTCTCGGCAGCCAGTCAGCCGGAGGGCGACCAAGTACCTAAGGTCATTGGTATGGGGGCGCGTGATGCGCTCTATCTGCTGGAGAGTGCTGGCATGAAGGTGCAGCTTAGCGGTGTGGGCCGCGTCAAGCGGCAGTCGCTACCCCCAGGTACCAATCATGCCCGCGGTCGCACCATCCAGCTCACCTTGGGGAACTGATATTTTGACTTTGATAGAAATTAAAATGATAGAAATATAGAGAAATGAAACAGTTGAATGTATTGATTGAGGCCTTGCCCGTAATCCGTGTAGAGGGTGCGCGCCAGGTGGATATTAAGGATATAGAGATGGACTCACGCACCGTGACAGAGGGTGCCCTCTTCGTGGCCGTGCGTGGCACACAGGCAGATGGTCACCGTTACATCGCTCAGGCTATCCGTCAGGGAGCTGTGGCCGTGGTGTGCGAAGAGATTCCTGCCGACCTGCCTCAGGAGTTGAAAGAGGCTGCCACCTTTGTGGTGGTAGAGAACAGCGAGGTGCTGACCGGTCAACTGGCCACCCGCTTCTACGGAGACCCAACCCAACGCATGAAGTTGGTGGGTGTAACCGGTACGAATGGTAAGACCACCATCGCCACCCTGCTCTACCGTATGTTCCGCGCCTTTGGCCACCGTACGGGACTCATCTCTACCGTATGCAACTACATCGACGATGAAGCGGTGCCTACAGAACATACCACGCCCGATCCCATTACGCTAAACCGTCTGTTAGGCCGCATGGCCGATGCGGGCTGCGAATATGCCTTTATGGAGGTCAGTTCGCATAGCGTGGCGCAGCAACGCATCAGCGGACTGCGCTTTGCCGGGGGAATCTTTACCAATCTTACCCGCGACCATCTGGATTATCATAAGACCTTCGATAACTACCTTAAGGCCAAGAAGCGCTTCTTTGACGATATGCCAGCCGAGGCCTTCTGCCTGACCAACCTGGATGATAAAAACGGTTCGGTGATGACGCAGAATAGTCGCGCCAAGGTGGCTACCTATTCGCTGCGTACCGCAGCCGATTTCAAGGCACGCATCCTGGAGAGTCACTTCGAGGGAATGCTGCTTGACATTGACGGCCACGAAACGGCGGTGCACTTCATCGGTCGCTTTAACGCCAGCAACCTGCTGGCCGTGACGGGTGCGGCTGTGCTACTGGGCAAGCCGGAAGAGGAGGTACTGGTCGTACTCAGCTCACTCTTCCCCGTGAGCGGCCGCTTCGAAGCGGTGCGTTCGCCGCAGGGCTATACCGCTATTGTGGATTACGCCCACACGCCCGACGCTCTGGTCAATGTGCTCAACGCCATCCACGGTGTACTTGAGGGACGCGGACAGGTCATCACCGTCTGCGGTGCCGGTGGCAACCGCGACAAGGGGAAACGCCCCCTGATGGCTAAGGAGGCGGCACGGCTGAGCGATCGCGTTATATTGACAAGCGACAACCCCCGCTTTGAGGAGCCCGACGATATCATTAACGATATGAAGGCCGGCCTTGATGCTGACGATATGAAGAAGACCATTGCCATAACTGACCGTCGTGAAGCCATCCGCACCGCCTGTTTCATGGCGCAGAAGGGGGACGTGATACTCGTAGCCGGCAAGGGCCATGAAGATTACCAGGAGATTAAGGGTGTGAAACATCACTTTGATGACAAAGAGGTTTTGCGCGAAATCATGAACCAACAGTAAACCGAGGAGTAACGTTATGCTATACTATTTTTCGCAATGGCTTGACCGCTACGATGTGCCCGGTGCGGGTATGTTTGGCTACGTCTCGTTTCGTGCATTGATGGCCATACTGCTGGCGCTGATCATCTCCACCGTGTGGGGTGGTCACTTTATCCAGATGTTGAAGAACCGTCAGCTCACCGAGGTGCAGCGCGATGCACGCATTGACCCTTTTGGCGTGAATAAGGTGGGGGTACCCACCATGGGCGGTATCATCATCATCTTCGGCACGCTGATTCCCTGTCTGCTGCTGGGTAAGCTGGACAATGTCTATATGGTGTTGATGCTCATCACAACCGTATGGCTCGGCTCGCTGGGCTTTGCCGACGACTACATCAAGACCTTCCGTCATGATAAGGAGGGGCTGCACGGTAAGTTCAAGATTGTGGGCCAGGTGGGCTTAGGCCTCATTGTGGGACTGACGCTCTATTTCAGTCCGCAGGTGGTGATTCGTGAAAACATCGAGGTGCGACAGCCCGACGGACAGATTACTGTGGTGCATGCCGCCAAGGAAATCAAGGCCACGCAAACTACCATCCCCTTTGTAAAGAGCAACAACTTGGATTATGCCGACCTTACTGCCTTTATGGGCCGCTACGCCCGTCATGCGGGGTGGGTGCTCTTTGTGCTGATTACCATCTTCGTGGTCACTGCCGTCTCTAACGGAGCCAACCTGAACGACGGCATGGATGGCATGGCGGCGGGCAACTCCGCCATCATCGGCGCTACACTCGGCATACTGGCCTACGTCTCCAGTCACGTTGCCTATGCCGGTTACCTTAATATTATGTACATTCCCGGCTGTGAGGAGTTGGTAATCTTTATCTGTGCCTTTATCGGTTCGCTCATCGGCTTCCTTTGGTACAACGCCTATCCCGCACAGGTCTTCATGGGTGATACCGGCAGTCTGACTATTGGCGGTATCATCGCCGTGATAGCCATCTTGATCCATAAGGAGCTATTGATTCCCATTCTTTGCGGTATTTTCTTGATAGAGAACCTTTCGGTCATCTTGCAGCGTTACTATTACAAAGCTGGCAAACGTAAGGGCGTAAAGCAGCGCATGTTCAAACGGGCTCCCATTCACGACCACTTCCGCACCTCGATGAGCATCGTTGAAGAGGGCTGCCGTGTGGTCATCACCAAGCCCGAGCAACTCTTCCACGAGTCGAAAATCACCGTGCGCTTCTGGATTATTACCATCATCCTGGCAGCCATTACCATCATTACCCTAAAAATCAGATAAAGACTAGACAATATAAATAATAGATAGAATATGGAACGCATCGTTATATTAGGAGCAGGCGAGAGTGGTGCTGGAGCTGCCGTTCTGGCTAAGGTGAAGGGCTTTGACACCTTCGTCTCAGACGCTTCAATCATCAAACCTCGCTATAAGGAGTTGCTTGACCGCTACGGCATCGCCTGGGAGGAGGGGCACCATACCGAGGAGCTGATTCTCAATGCCAGCGAGGTGGTCAAGAGTCCCGGTATCCCCGAGGAGGCTCCGCTTGTTGTCAAACTGCGCCAACAGGGCACACCCATCATCAGCGAAATTGAGTTCGCCGGTCGATATACTGATGCCAAGATGATCTGTATCACTGGATCGAACGGCAAGACCACAACCACTTCGCTCATCTATCACATTTTCAAGAGTGCCGGTCTTAACGTGGGACTGGCCGGTAACATCGGCCAAAGCTTGGCCCTGCAGGTAGCTACTGAGAAACATGACTACTACGTCATTGAACTCAGTTCGTTCCAGTTGGACGGCATGTACGACTTCCGTGCTAACATCGCCGTGTTGATGAATATCACCCCCGACCACCTTGACCGCTACAATCACTGCATGCAGAACTACGTCGATGCCAAGTTCCGCATCACGCAGAACCAAACCCCTGAGGATGCCTTCATCTACTGGAACGATGATCCCATTATCCAGCGCGAACTGGCCAAGCATGGTCTCAAGGCGCAACTATATCCCTTCGCTGCCATCAAGGAGCAAGGAGCCATAGCCTACGTGGAGGATGGACAGATGAAGATTGAACAACCCATCGCCTTCAATATGGAGCAGGAGGAGCTTGCCCTACGGGGTACCCACAACCTCTACAACTCGATGGCTGCGAGTATCTCAGCCAACATAGCCGGTATCGAAAAGGAGAATATCCGCGAGGCGCTGAGTAACTTCAAGGGGGTGGAACACCGATTGGAGCGCGTGTGCGACGTAGCTGGTGTGCACTTCATCAACGATTCGAAGGCTACCAACGTCAACTCCTGTTGGTACGCTCTGCAGAGCATGACCACCAAGACAGTGCTCATCTTGGGCGGTAAGGACAAAGGTAACGACTACACCGAGATAGAACAGCTGGTACGCGAAAAGTGCTCTGCATTGGTCTATTTGGGTCTGCATAACGAGAAACTCCATGCTTTCTTCGACCCCATGGGCCTGCCTGTAGTGGAGGTTCAGAGTGGTATGAAGGAGGCTGTTGAAGCAGCTTTCCATCTGGCCAAAAAAGGAGAGACCGTGCTGCTCAGCCCCTGCTGCGCCTCATTCGACCTCTTCAAGAGCTATGAAGACCGTGGCGATCAGTTTAAAGCCTGCGTCAGAGCCCTCTAAGGTGTAACCCTTTATTTTGTTAAGAATGTTATGGATTTATTGAAGAGTATATTTAAAGGAGACAAGGTTATTTGGATAATCTTCCTGTTGCTTTGTCTCATATCGGTGGTTGAAGTCTTCAGCGCATCGAGCACGCTCACCTATACGAGCGGCGATCACTGGGGGCCGATACGTCAGCATGCCCTCTTCCTGCTGGCCGGAGCCGGTGTGGTGGTCTTTTGCCATAACCTGCCCTACCAGTGGTATCAGGCGCTACCTTGGCTGTTATTACCTCCGGCCCTGCTCTTCTTGGCTTCGCTACTCTGCTTCAAGCAGGTCAATATTGCTGGCATCTTTGTCATAGAGAAGATCAACGATGCAGGCCGATGGGTTAAGCTGATGGGTATCTCGTTCCAGCCCTCTGAATTGGCCAAGATGGGCGTGGTGGTGGCTACCGCCTCCATTCTGGCAAAGGGGCAGAGTGAAGAGGGGGCTGCTCCTACAGCCTTCAAGCAGATTATGATTCTGACAGGCCTCTTCGTAGGCCTTATCTTTCCCGAGAACTTCTCTACCGCAGCTATGCTCTTTGGGGTGGTCTATCTGTTGATGTTTATTGGTAGAGTCTCTTCTAAGCAGATGTTGACTCTGACCGCTTCGCTGGGTGCGTTGGCTGTGGCTGGCGTCATCTTTCTGATGGCGACCAAGGATATGGATAGTCCGTTCTTGCACCGCTTTGATACTTGGCGCACCCGCATCGAGAAGTTTGCCAGCAGCGAGCAGGTACCGCCTGAGAAGTATGACCTCGACGTCAACGGTCAGGTCGGTAATGCCCGTATCGCCATCGCTTCAAGCCATGTTATTGGAAAGGGACCGGGCAATTCCGTTCAGCGCGATTTCCTCTCGCAAGCTTATTCTGATTTTATTTTTGCGATTATCATCGAAGAATTGGGGCTGGTAGGTGGTGCCATACTGGTTTTTTTGTATATTTGCCTACTCATCCGTGTGGGACGCATAGCAAGAGAGTGCGACCGAACCTTCCCTGCCTTCTTGGTGTTGGGTATCGGGTTACTGCTGGTAGTTCAGGCACTCTTCAACATGATGGTGGCCGTAGGTTTGGCGCCTGTAACTGGTCAACCCATGCCGCTCATCAGCCGTGGTGGTACCTCTACGCTGATTAACTGCGTCTATATTGGCATCATCCTCAGCGTGAGTCGTTACACCGCTGCCCTTGCGGAGGAACGTCGTCGGCAGGCTGAACAGCGACGCCACGATGAACAGGTTCCGCTGCTGGTCGATGCCGGCAATCCCGAACTGGTCGAGACGGTTGCAAACTCGCAAGCGCAGACGGCCGAGGAACCCAAATCGGCTATCTACCACCGCGATGAGGAGATGGGAGAATAACGCTTCGCGCACGTGCGCGTATATATTATAAGGTATAGAGAAATAGAAACGACGAGATTGGTAACAAGATATTGAGATTATGAATAGTAAGAGTCCGCGTATAATTATCAGTGGCGGTGGCACGGGAGGCCATATCTTTCCGGCCATCTCTATTGCCAATGCCATTAAGGCGCTGCGACCCGAGGCGGAGATTCTCTTTGTAGGGGCCGAGGGACGTATGGAGATGCAGCGTGTACCCGATGCAGGGTATCCAATCAAGGGATTACCGGTGATGGGGTTCGACCGCAAACACCTCTGGAAAAATGTGGTGGTTTTATATAAATTGATGCGTAGCCAATGCATGGCGAAGCAGATTATCCGTGAGTTTAAACCGCACGTGGCGGTGGGTGTGGGTGGTTATGCCAGCGGCCCTCTGCTGCGGATGGCTGGAAAGATGGGCATTCCCACGCTGATTCAGGAGCAGAACTCGTATGCCGGCGTAACCAACAAACTGCTGGCTAAACAGGCTGATGTTATCTGCGTGGCTTATGAGGGCATGGAGCGCTTCTTCCCTCAAGAGAAGTTGGTGATGACGGGAAACCCTGTCAGACAGAACCTGCTCTCCCCCGTAGCCGATCGGGCAGAGGCGGTGGATTATTTCCATTTGGACCCTTCAAAGAAAACCATCTTAGTGTTGGGGGGCAGTTTGGGTGCTCGAACCATCAACCTGTCGTTGCAAGGGGCTCTGGATACTGTGAAGGAGCGCAGCGACGTGCAATGGATATGGCAGACGGGTAAAATTTATATTGATCAGATGCGTGAAGCCATTTCGCAAATGACTGGTGATAAGATTAACGGCACCCGTGTGACCTCAATTCCTAATCTCTACGTGACGGATTTCATCAAGGATATGTCGCGCGCTTATGCTGCTGCAGACCTGGTTATCTCGCGTGCAGGTGCTGGCTCAATTTCTGAGTTTTGCCTGCTCCATAAACCGGTTATTCTGGTGCCCTCGCCCAACGTGGCCGAGGATCATCAGACCAAGAATGCGCTGGCCCTGTTGTCTCGCGATGCCGCCTTGATGGTCAAGGACGTGGAAGCGCCTGAGAAGCTGGTAGGCGAGGCGCTGCAGGTGGTAGGCAACCCCGAAAGGTTGCAAGAATTGAGTGCACATATCGCCGAAATGGCATTGCCACACTCGGCTGATACCATTGCAGGATATGTGTTGGATTTAATTGAGAAAAAAGGAAAATGAAACGTTTAGAAGATATTAAGGCGGTCTATTTCGTAGGCGTTGGGGGCATCGGTATGAGTGCCCTGGCACGCTACTTCATGGCCAAAGGCAAGCAGGTGGCTGGCTATGACCGTACCCCTACCGAACTGACCCATGCGCTTGAGGCTGAGGGGGCGGAGATTCACTACGAAGAGGCTGTTGAACGCATCCCTGAGGGTTGCCGTTGCCCTGATCAGACACTCGTCATCTATACACCTGCCATTCCGGCCGAGCATGCCGAACTCTGCTACTTCAAGGACCATGACTTCGACATCATGAAACGGGCTCAGGTGCTGGGAGTCATTACCCGTAGCAGTAAGGGACTCTGTGTAGCGGGTACCCACGGTAAGACTACAACCAGCACCATGGCGGCTCATCTGCTTCATCAGTCGCACGTGGAATGTAACGCTTTCCTGGGCGGGGTGTCGCAGAATTATCACACCAATCTGCTCCTCTCCGCGAAGAGCCCCTATACGGTCATTGAGGCCGACGAGTTTGACCGATCGTTCCATTGGCTCACCCCGTGGATGAGTGTCATCACCGCTACAGATCCAGATCACCTCGACATCTATGGCACCCCCGAGGCCTATTTGGAGAGCTTCCGTCACTATACCTCACTGATTCAGCCGGGTGGAGCCTTAATTGTGCATGAAGATCTTGCTTTGAAGCCCAACGTAGCCGAGGGGGTGACGGTTTATACCTATGCGCGCGAGAAGGGTGACTTCCATGCTGAACGCATTCGTATCGGTGGTGGAGAGATTCGCTTCGACTTCGTGGCACCCAATACTCGTATCAATGATGTGCAGTTAGGTGTACCCCTCAGTATCAATATCGACAATGGCATTGCCGCTATGGCATTGGCTCATCTTTGCGGTGCTACTGATGAGGAGTTGCGGCAGGGTATGGCTACCTTTCGCGGCGTAGAACGTCGGTTCGATTTCAAGTTGAAGAGCGACCGTGCCGTATTGCTTAGTGATTACGCTCACCATCCGGCAGAGATAGCACAAAGCATTCGCTCGCTCAGAGCGCTTTACGAAGGGCGCAAACTGACGGTTATTTTCCAGCCGCACCTCTATACCCGTACGCGCGACTTCTACCGTGAGTTTGCTGAGAGCCTCTCACTGGCTGATCAGGTCATTCTGACTGAACTCTATCCGGCACGCGAACAGCCTATTCCAGGTGTAACGAGTGCGCTGATTTATGATCATCTCAATCCCGCTATAGAGCGGCAGCTTACCACCAAGGCTGAGCTTCTTAATCTACTGCAACAGGATGAAAAGCTGGATGTGGTTGTGGTGCTCGGGGCAGGAGATTTGAATGATCAGGTGCCTGAAATAGCAGCACTACTCAGACAAAGAGTTTGAGAATGAAGACGATAAATTGGAAGAGAAACAAAATAGATTGGTAAACTGAATGATAAAACGTGTTTTGATTACGCTGCTACTGTTGCTACTCATCGCCTATCTGACGTGGGCGGTGGGGTGGATTAGCCGTCGCCCTGAGGCGCAGGTTTGCAGCGGTGTGCTCTATGATGTGCAAGACTCAGTCTATGCGCGCTTTATTAGCGATAAAGAGCTGACCACTCTGCTCAAACGGGCTAATTTGGACCCTACAGGGCGCCCCCTTGACGAGGTGAACACCCAGCAGATTGAAGAGAGCATTGCCGAGCATCCGCTGATAGATGAGGTGGAGTGCTACAAAACACCCTCCGGACGGCTACGTATCGACATCCGCCAGCGGATTCCTATTCTCAGGGTGATGGATCAACGCGGTGGCAACTATTTTGTCGATACCAAGGGAAAGGTGATGCCGGGCAATGCTCACTGCATTGCCCGTCTGCCCGTAGCTACAGGCCACGTCAGCCGATCCATGGCCACGGGTGACCTTTACCACTTTGCCCAGTTCCTCCACGAAGATGAGTTCTGGGACGCGCAGGTAGAGCAAATTCATTTGCTGAGCAGCGGTGATGTGGAGCTGGTGCCTCGTGTAGGTAATCACATCATTTTCATGGGTAAGATTAAGGGCTATGAAAAGAAACTGAAACGATTGAAAGCTTTCTACCGAAAAGGATTGAATAAAGTAGGTTGGAACCGCTATTCACGCATCAGCGTAGAGTTCAGTAACCAGGTTATCTGCACTCGAAGAGAGAAAAAATGAACGAAATTAATGAAATAAGATAAAAACAGATATACACCATGGCAACAACAGATTTTATAGCTGCCATCCAGCTGGGATCAGCGCATATCTCGGCGATGGCTGGAAGAAAAACGAGCGACGGAGGGGTGGAGGTGCTTGCTCATGCGCGCGCTGAGGCCTCGTCGTTTATTCACAAAGGGGTAGTCTTCAACATCGACAAGGCTGCTGCGGCTCTTAATGTGGTGATTGCACAGCTTGAGGAACAACTCCATGCAGAGGTGGCTCAGGTTTATGTGGGCATCGGCGGACAGTCGCTACACGGACTGAAAAATATGGTAGATCGTAACGTGAGCGAGGATGAGAATACCGTGAGTCTGGCGCTGGTGGATGCACTCTGCGACGAGAACCGCTGTACACCGCTGGCTGATCTCACCATTCTGGATGTGGTTCCGCAGGAGTATAAGGTGGACCGTACCCTACAGGTTGATCCGGTGGGGGTGACAGGACGTCATGTGGTGGGTCAGTATTTAAACTTGGTGGCCAATACCACGCTGAAGAAGAATGTAGATTTGGCTTTTGATCAGGCACAGTTGAAGGTGGCTGATGATTTGCTGGTTTCGGCATTGGTTGCCGCCAAGGCGGTAATAACCCCTACAGAGATGCGCCAAGGATGTGCCTTCGTGGATATCGGTGCCGATACGACCACGCTCTCTATCTATAAGAACAGCCTGCTGCGCCACTTTGTTGTTCTCCCTATTGGAGGTCACAACATCACCCGCGACCTTACCTCGCTCAAAATTGAGGAAGAGGAGGCGGAAAACTTGAAGTGTCAGTATGGCGACGCTGCATACGATGAACTGACTGCAGATAAGGAGGCCTCATGTCTCACCTCGGGTGGACAGGCTATCCTATTGGTTGAACTCAATAATATCATTAGCGCTCGTGCGGAAGAGATTCTGGCGAATGTGTGGAATCAAATTTCGATGTCGGGTTTTGAAAACCAACTCTACGCTGGTACCATCTTCATGGGTGGAGGTGCCCAACTCAAGGGATTGGAAGAGGCTTATCGCAAACTGACCAAGAGCGAACGGGTTAAGGTGGCAAAGAAACCTGTTTTCACTGTGGAAGGCAACTTACCTCAGGGCGTGAATGATGGCAGCTGGACAGGAGTGATAGCCTTGATCTTTGCAGGACAGGAGAACTGTCGCCGACCGGAAAAGGTGCAACCCGCTGTACAGAAACCTACTGCGAATCAGCCTGCTCCTGGTACCATTTCATCGGCCACTTCAAACGAAGCGCAAGATATGAATCTCTTCAGCGATGACGAGGAATGGAAGCGTCAGGAGGAACAGCTTCGTATCCGTCAGGAAATGGAACGCAAACAGCGTGAAGCCGAGGCGGCCAAAGCGGCTAAGGAGCAGGCGGAACGTGAAGCTGGCCATACGGCTAATGGCGAAACGAAATCTGGCGCTAAACACAATGGAAAGAAGGGTGGAAACCAAGGAAAGAAACGAGGTTTCGGCTTTGGGGGATTCTTCTCAGATTTAGCTGAGAACTTCTTGACCGGACGTGAGAATGATGATGCGTTTGATGATAGCGAAACTAAAAAATAACAGTTTGATAGTAATAGAACAAGGATATGAGTGACAGTATTATACCTTTTGATTTAGCAACGGAGTCACCTAAGATTATTAAGGTAATCGGTGTGGGTGGTGGTGGCGGTAATGCCGTGAACCATATGTACGTCAACGGTATTCAGGATGTAGCTTTTATGGTCTGCAATACCGACCGTCAGGCTCTGGAGCAGTCGCCCGTACCGGTGAAGTTGCAGCTGGGTCACGAAGGCCTGGGTGCTGGTAGCCGACCCGAGAAGGCGCGTGAAGCGGCTGAAGAGAGCCAGGACGAGATACGTAACATGCTGAGCGACGGCACCAAGATGGTTTTCGTAACAGCGGGTATGGGTGGTGGAACTGGTACTGGTGCCGCACCAACCATTGCGCGTATCGCCAAGGAGATGGATATTCTGACGATTGGTATCGTTACTATTCCTTTCCGTTGGGAGGGTGATTGGAAAATAGATCAGGCGTTGGACGGTGTGGAGGCTATCAGCAAGCATGTAGATGCCCTGCTGGTTATCAACAATGAGAAACTGAGCGAAATTTATCCGAATCTCACAGTGAAAGAGGCTTTTGCACGGGCCAACGATACACTGCTGATTGCGGCCAAGAGTATTAGTGAGATTATCACCATTCGTGGTGAAGTAAATCTGGACTTCAACGACGTGAAAACGGTCATGAAGGATGGCGGTGTGGCTATTATGAGTACAGGTTATGGTGATGGTGACAACCGTGTGAGCGAGGCTATCAAGGCGGCTCAACACTCGCCGCTGCTGAACAATAACGATATCTTCAACTCGAAAAAGGTGCTCTTTAACATTGCTTATAGTGATGACCATGAGTTGATGATGAACGAAATGGATGAAATCAAGGACTTTATGAACCGCTTTAACCGTGAATTCCAGACTAAGTTTGGTATTTCGGTTGAACCCTCGTTGGGCAGTAAGGTGAAGGTTACGTTGCTGGCCAGTGGCTTTGGTATTGCGGATATCCACATGGCTGAGATGGATGTGCGTTTGGCTAACCAGAGTGCGGAAGAGCAGCAACGCAGGGCGGAGTTAGAGGAGTTGGAAGAGGGACGCCGACAGCGCCGTGAGCGTTACTATGGGGCGTCTGCTGAAGATAGCCATCGCGTTTTCCGTCGTAGATACCTCTATCTCTACCGCCCGGAGGATCTTGATAATAGCGATTTGATTGCCATGGTGGATTCGATGCCAACCTATAAGCGTACCAATGGAGATTTGACTATGCTGAAGCGTCGTTCGTCTGAGGATGCCACTAAAGCAGAAGCAGAGGCGAAGGAAAAAACGCAGGCAGAAAGCTCCATGATGCCAGAAGATGGAACAGTCATCTCTTTCGATATCCCTTAATATCTCGGCTTAGTTACTACTCTTAGACCTACATTTATTTTTAATATTTATAAAACAAAAAACAATGGACTTATTTGAACGTATCAGTGAAGATATCAAACAGGCTATGAAGGCCAAGGACCGTGTAGCTCTCGATACCCTGCGTAATATTAAAAAGGTTTTTCTTGAAGCAAAAACCGCTCCGGGTGCTAATGATACATTGAGCGATGACGCCGCTCTGAAGTTGATTACGAAGTTGGTGAAGCAGGGGCGTGACGCTGCTGAAATTTATACCCAGCAGGGCAGGCCCGACCTGGCAGAAACAGAAATGGCACAGGTTAAGGTGATGGAGGTTTATCTGCCAAAACAACTCACCGAGAGCGAACTGGAAGCAGCCCTTCGTGAAATTATTGCTCAGGTAGGTGCTACCAGTGCCAAGGAGATGGGTAAGGTAATGGGGGTAGCCTCTAAACAACTGGCTGGTAAAGCGGAAGGTCGTGCTATCTCGGCTAAGGTGAAGGAGCTGCTGAGTTAAGGTGATGCAGCTTTGGTTTCAGTCGCTGGTTTAGACAAAGAGCTGCTGCAGTATCTCTATTGAGCGCAACTCGCCCATGCCAGGGAGGTGGATGCGATAATAATCCATCATCAAGGCCAATGAACGGTTACGCTGTTCGCGGTTCATAGCGAAGAGATGCATGGTGCGGTAGCTCAGTCTGGCCAGCTGCACCAAAGCCTTGGCTTCGGCTGTGCCAAGGTAGAGTGGATTTCCCTCACTCAAAGTAGTGGCTATGAACTCAGCCTCTTCCAAGTGGAACAGCTTTCCTTCTTCGTAAGTGGTCAGGTTGGGGTAGATACCTAAGAAATGAGCCAGATGCATTAGAAATACCAGATGGAAATTGGCTACGCCCCGTTGGCATTGGTCTAAGGCGATGACACTTTGCTTGATGAAGGCAAACAGGGCTGGATTGGCTTCCTGTTCGTAAACCGTACGAAGAAGGAGCTCGGCAACGAAGAGGGCGATGCTCCCCTTGAATGGATGAAAAGGCGTCTCTGTCGGCGTATAAGCCAACCTCCACTCCTTGAGTCGCTGGATGGGGGCAGTATGGTGGACCTCATACTCAATATTCAATACCGAGAGAGGCATTGTTGTCATTCCGTATCCCTTATTGTGCGCGCCACCTCGCTTCCCGATGCTACACTGCATGCGGCCTATGGCCGAGGTATAGAGATCGAGAATAGTTGTGCCATTGGTACACTTTACAGCACGCAAAACAATGCCTTCACTTTTTTGATGCATAGCGGTTGATAATTTGATGATTCAAAACTACGCAAAATCTTGGAAACAACCAACCTTTTCCCGTGAAAATTAACTCAAATTGCTCGAAATGGTAGAAATGAGAGCTATCTAGGTAATTTTTTTATATTATGTAATATGTTGAAAATGAATATCGTATATTCAATATTGCAAAAGATGTGAGATTTCACTCGATATTTTTTTGTCGAAAATGTTTGCCAATTCAAAAATAGTTTCTACCTTTGCAACCGCAAACGACGCTAAAGACGCTTGCTGAGCGGAAACGCTCGCCAATGATGGCCTCTTCGTCTATCGGTTAGGACGCAAGATTTTCATTCTTGAAAGGGGGGTTCGATTCCCCCAGAGGCTACTAATAATAATAAAAATAAAATAGATTAGTCGAGATGGCAAATCACAAATCATCACTGAAAAGAATCAGACAGGAAAAGACAAGAAGACTTCACAACAGATATTATGGTAAGACCATGAGAAATGCTGTTCGTAAGCTTCGTGCTACTACAGAAAAGGCTGAGGCAGTAGCTCTGCTTCCCGCTGTAACGAAGATGCTGGATAAGTTGGCTAAAACCAATGTCATCCACAAGAACAAGGCAAGCAATCTGAAGTCTAAGTTGGCCCTCCACGTAAACAAGCTGGCTTAATAGTCAATGCTTTTTGAGGGAAAGAAATAGCGAGGCTGAGCTACTATGTAGTTCGGCCTTTGTTGTTTTCAGTGCGACTTTAAATTTTTGCAAAATTTTGTCTCGATTAGAGGCTATCTCGTTTTTTTTCACTACTTTTGCTCAGTTATTACGTATAAGTGAATTTGTATGACTGAAGAAGAAAAGATTGTAGGCGAAAATAACTATTCCGCAAGCAATATTCAGGTGCTTGAAGGACTTGAGGCTGTGCGTAAACGTCCAGCCATGTATATCGGTGACATCAGTGAAAATGGTCTTCATCACCTGGTGTATGAGGTGGTGGATAACTCTATAGACGAGGCCATGGCGGGCTATTGTGACCATATCGAGGTCTCTATCAATGAAGATAACAGTATCACGGTTCAAGATAACGGACGTGGTATTCCTGTTGACTTTCACGAGAAAGAGAAGAAATCGGCTCTTGAAGTGGTGATGACCGTGCTTCATGCTGGTGGTAAATTTGATAAGGGCTCGTATAAGGTCTCTGGAGGCTTGCATGGTGTGGGTGTATCGTGCGTTAACGCTCTCTCTACTCACATGACGACCCAGGTGTTCCGCAACGGCAAGATCTATCAACAGGAATACAGCTGCGGTAAACCGCTCTATGCAGTGAAAGAGGTCGGGACTTGCGAACTTGGCTTTACTGGTACCAAGCAGACCTTTTGGCCAGATGGCTCAATTTTCACTACGACCGAATATAAGTATTCTACCCTTCAAGCCCGTTTGCGTGAACTGGCTTACCTGAACAAAGGTATTAGCATTTCGCTGACCGACCTTCGTCAGAAGGATGAGGAGGGTAACTTCATAAAAGAAACGTTTCATAGCGAAGAGGGTGTGAAGGAGTTTGTGCGCTTCCTCAATAGCAACAATACACCGCTCTTCAACGATGTCATCTATCTGAATACTGAAAAGAGTGGCGTACCTATCGAGTGTGCAATTATGTACAATACCGGCTACCGTGAGAATCTTCACTCGTATGTTAACAATATTAATACGAAGGAGGGTGGTACGCACGAGGCGGGTTTCCGTATGGCATTGACCCGTGTGCTGAAAAAGTATGCAGATGATAACTGTGCCAAGGCACTTGAAAAGGCTAAGGTTGAGGTTTCTGGTGAGGATTTCCGTGAGGGACTGATTGCTGTCATCTCCGTGAAGGTGTCTGAACCTCAGTTTGAAGGCCAGACTAAGACCAAACTGGGTAACAGTGAAGTGAGTGGTGCTGTGAATCAGGCAGTGGGTGAGGCGCTGAACTACTATCTTGAAGAGCATCCCAAAGAGGCTAAATTGATTGTTGATAAGGTGCTACTGGCAGCAACAGCTCGTGTGGCTGCGCGTAAGGCGCGTGAGTCTGTACAACGCAAATCACCCATGAGTGGAGGCGGTATGCCAGGAAAACTGGCAGACTGCTCAAGCAAGGATCCTGATGAGTGCGAACTCTTCTTGGTTGAGGGTGACTCTGCAGGTGGGTCGGCTAAGCAGGGTCGTAATCGTACCTTCCAAGCTATATTGCCCTTACGTGGTAAAATTTTGAATGTGGAGAAAGCCATGTGGCATAAGGCCTTTGAAAGTGATGAAATCAATAACATCATTCAAGCCTTAGGTATTCGCTTTGGTGTGGATTCAGAAGATAGCAAGGAGGCTAATATCGACAAGCTGCGTTACAAAAAGGTGATTATCATGACCGATGCCGATGTCGATGGCTCGCACATCGACACCCTGATTATGACCCTCTTTTTCCGATACTTCCCTCAAGTTATTGAACAAGGTTATCTCTATATCGCTACACCACCCCTTTATCTCTGTACCAAGGGTAAGGTGAAGGAGTACTGCTGGACCGATCAGCAACGCCAACGCTTCATTGATACTTACGGTGGCGGTTCGGAGAATGCTATCCACACCCAGCGATACAAAGGTTTAGGTGAGATGAACCCTGAACAACTGTGGGAGACTACCATGAATCCAGAGAATCGTATGCTCAAGCAGGTCAACCTCAATAATGCAGCCGAGGCTGACTATATCTTCTCCATGTTGATGGGCGAAGATGTTGGTCCGCGTCGCGAATTTATTGAGAAGAATGCCACGTATGCCAATATCGATGCATAACGCATTACGCCGTGTCTGGTTATGCTGAAACTCATTCCGCCTCATGGCGAGCAGAAGGTGTTGCTACATAGCTGTTGCGCTCCATGCTCATCAGCTATCATTGAATGTCTCTTGGCTAACGAGATACGGCCTACCATCTATTTCTTCAACCCCAATATCTTTCCACGTGAAGAGTATGAGCACCGAAAAACGGAAGCTGTACGCTACGTGGAGGCTCTGGGTTTGGAGTTTGTAGATGCGGATTATGACCACGAACAGTGGTTGTGTCAGATGAAAGGACTTGAAAACGAGCCAGAGCGTGGGCGTCGATGCTTACAATGTTTTACATCACGCCTAAGCGAAACGGCTCGCTATGCCTCTCTCCATGGCTTTTCGCTCTTTACTACTACCTTGGCCTCTTCGCGTTGGAAGAGCCTGGATCAAATCAATGCCGCAGGCCGTTTGGCGGCCTCTCACTATCCAGGCGTCACTTTTTGGGAGCAAAACTGGCGTAAGGGTGGATTGCAAGAACGAAGGAACGAGTTGCTCAGAACCTATGATTTCTATAACCAGCAGTATTGTGGCTGCGAATTTAGTATCAGAAAAGAATGAACCATCCCTTAGCTCAGTTTGTTTATTGTCCGAAGTGCGGTTCCCATCAGTTTGTGGAACACAATGGCAAATCGAAGCATTGTGAAGCGTGTGGCTTTACCTATTATTTCAATCCTTCGGCCGCAACAGTGGCCTTGATTGTGAATGAACGTGATGAACTGCTCGTGGTTCGACGGGCCAAAGAGCCTGCGAAAGGTACACTGGATCTGCCAGGAGGTTTTATTGATATGTTTGAAACTGCTGAGCAGGGCGTGGCTCGTGAGGTAGCCGAAGAAACGGGCCTGAAGGTAACAGCGACCCGTTATCTATTCTCCCTGCCCAACCTCTATGAATACTCAGGCTTCATGGTTCATACCATGGATCTGTTCTATGAGTGCCAAGTAGCCAGTTTTGATCATATCAAGGCCATGGACGATGCCGCCGACCTTACTTTTATCCCCAAAACCGAGGTGAATCCACTGGAATTTGGCCTGGGGTCTATTCGGAAAGGGGTTATGCGTTACTTGGAACAATTCTAATATAAGACTTAGCGAATGACGATGAAAAAAACTCTCTTATTCATAATAAGTGCCTTCACTACGGGCACGTTGTCTGCACAGCAAAGTGTAACGCCAGGGATGCAACAGAGTCCTATTTCGCATACTCTGCCTTTGCAATCATATCCTGACGAGCTATTCCGTGAAGGGGCGTCACTCTATCAGCAAGGTGCCTATGGACCAGCCGCCATCGCATTAAAAAACTGCTTACAGACCATGCGCTGTGAAATCTCGCCGTCGCAAGTCGCCCTTAAACAAGAGGCTGAGTATCTGTTGGCAAGCATTGCCTTCGCGCAGCGTGAACCTGACTGTAACCAATGTTTGGCGGCCTTTCTGGAAGCCTATCCAGATACCCCGCATGCTCATCGTATTTATGCCCTTCAAGCTACGTTGGCTTACGAGAAGGGTGATTATAATTTGGCTTTGGCTCTCTTTAATGCCTCAGAATTGGAACGTTTGGCTACGGACGAACGAGATGAGATGACATTAAGGAGGGCAATCAGTCATTTGGAAGTGGGACAATTGAGAGAAGCTGCCATTTGGCTTGAGACGCTGCAAACCACCTCACCTCGCTACGCTGAGGATTGTCACTACTATCTATCCTATATACGCTACGCTCAACATCGTTATGATGAGGCACAGAGTGGGTTCATGGCGGTTACACCGCAGTCGAAATATGCCACTCAAGCGGTTTGTTATCGGGCTGAAATAGCCTTGATTACACAGCACTGGTCAGATGCTTTGCAACTGATTGATGGTGTGTTGGCTCATGATAAGAGCCTTTCTCTTCAGCGACCTACAGCGAGCCAAGAGGCTGAAGCTTACCGCATCAAGGGTAGTGCACTCTATCATATGAACCGATATGTTGACGCACGTAGCTGCTTCAGTCACTATTTCTCTGCTAACAATGCAAATAATAGTGACAAGCAAACGAATCAACTCCCTCAAACGCTATCTGGCTCATCACGACGTGATGCGGCTTATATGATGGGACTTTCCTGTTACCGGTCGGAGGTCTATACAGAGACTATAGATTATTTGCACCGAGTGATACTCGTGGCTGACGACGCGTTGACGCAGAATGCATACCTCCACCTGGGATTAACCTATCTGCAAACAGGTGATAAAGCGCAGGCCCGAATGGCTTTCGCCCAAGCGGCGGCTACAGACTTTGACCTCGCCATAAAGGAGCAAGCGGCTTATAATTACGCTTTAACCATCCATGAGACAGCTTATAGCGCCTTTGGAGAGTCGGTACGCGTATTTGAAAAGTTTCTCAATGACTTTCCTCAATCACGCTATGCAGACCGAGTAAGTAGCTATCTGGTAGATCTTTACCTCAATACCCGTAGCTATGATGCTGCCCTTCTTTCTATTAGTCGCATTACCAACCCTAGCCGTACTGTGCTTGAGGCTAAGCAGAAGATTCTGTTTCAACTGGGAACAGAAGCCTTTGCTGACGCACGTTTTTCTGAGGCGCTAAGCCGCTTCGATCAAAGTATCGCCATGGGGGCGCTTCATCAGGCTACTTTTGCGGATGCCTGCTACTGGAGTGGGGAGACGCTCTATCGTCAGGGACTCTATGATGAGGCTGAGCGTCGTTTTCAGCGATACCTAACCTTGTCTTCACCAGCCTCTGGGGATAGCTATTCATTGGCCTATTATAACTTGGGTTACATCGCTTTTCACCGAAAAGCATATACCGAAGCAGCCAATCGATTCCAGCGCTATTTGAAGGAAGATAGGGGAAGAGCCACCATGGTACGTGCCGATGCTTTGAACCGTTTAGGCGACTGTGCCTTTCACGACCGCCGTTTGTCTGAAGCGGCCAACTACTATGGCGAGGCTGAAACCATGCGAACCGCTGTAGGAGACTATGCCTGCTACCAGTTGGCATTGGTTAGCGGATTGCAGAAAGACTATCAACAGAAGATTGCCACTTTGAGCCGATTGGCTACAAGCTATCCGCACTCTGCCTACCTGCCTTATGCGCTTTATGAGCAAGGGCGATCGTATGTGCAACTTAATCAGTCGGACGCTGCTGCAGCAGCCTTCGGACAGTTGGCACAGCGTTTCCCTGATCATCCAATGGGGCGCAAAGCCGCCGTGGAGCGTGCATTGCTCTACAACCAACAAGATCAGACGGAAGTGGCTATACAGGCTTATCAGTCGGTTGTTCGTCAATATCCAGGTACCGACGAAGCACGATTGGCCCTGCGCGACCTCAAGTCGCTTTACGTTGATGCCAATCGGGTGGATGAATATGTGGCTTTCACCAACCAACTGCCAGCAGAGTATCAAATGGATGTTCATCAGCAGGATTCACTGACTTTTGTCGCCGTAGAACGTAGCTATATGCGCGGTGACGAGGTGGCTGCAGAGCAGGCCATGACCAACTATCTGGAACGTTTTCCTCAAGGTGCTTATGCCGAGGAGGTCTTGTTACTGCGTGCTCCAATCCGCTTTAATCGTCAGGCTTATGCTGAGGCGTCAGCCGACTATGCGCGCCTGCAAGGTATGACGGCCAATGCATCACGTCGTCAACTGGGTGCTTTGGGCGTTTTGCGATGCAGCGTACAACTTCAGCTGCCTGATGAAACCATTCAAGCGGCTAATTTCATGTTGTCAGAAGCAAAGATAGACCCTGAATTACGCACAGAGGCACGCTATGATCGGGCCAAAGCTTTCATAATGAAGGGGGATACTCAGTCTGCTATGGCCGATTTCACCGCTCTTTCAACAGATACACGCACTCGCTTTGGAGCCGAAGCGAAGTATCAGGTCGCTTATCTGCAGTTCCAGGCAGGAAACCATGAAGCTGCTGAGCAGGAGATTTTGCAGTTTATTGAACAAAGTACACCACATGCCTATTGGCTGGCACGTAGCTTTGTCCTCTTGGCGGATGTCTATGTAGCTAAAGGCCAACCCAATGATGCCCGTCAGTATCTCCTCAGTCTTCAGCAGAACTATACAGAGCGTGATGATATTCAGGAGATGATTACCACCCGTTTGGACAAACTGAAAAGTGGTGAATAAGAAGAGTTGTTGATAGAGATAATGACTGATTAAATGCGAAGAACAATGAATAAACTCTATACTCTATTACTTTCTATGGCCTGTGTATCTACCACTCAGGCCCAGCAACAGCAAAAGGCTGATACCACCATGACACGCACGGTGGTGGTCGAGCGTGAATATACACCGGATATTATGGATGCCAACAAGGTCAATGTGTTGCCGGCTGTGACTCCTCCGTCAGCACAACGTCCTGAAGTCAGCTATGTGAATCAGCTATGCCCTTCTGCAGAGATACCGGCTGGTACTATGGATGCAGAAGCTCCAGCACTGGAGATGAGTCAAGTCAACAAGGGAATCTTGCGTTTGGGTTATGGCTCTCATCAGCAGTATGATGCCTTGGCCGCTGCCCGTTTGGGGCTCTCTAAGCGTGATAAGCTGGATCTTTCTGCCTCTCTGCAGGGACATAAAGCCAATCTTGAATTGCCTTTTCACCCCATCCAATGGCATGAATCCACCCTTCAGAGCAAACTTAAGGCAGGTTACCTCCACCGCTTTAACCACATGCAGCTCACGGCAGACGCTCATTTTCGTTATGCCAAATTTGATAACTATCCCATATATGCTCTGTCAAAACAGGAATTCACAGATGGCGGTTTCCAAATAGGTGTTCGCTCGTTGCGGCATAATCTTGTTGCTAATCAGACTGATGAAAATGCCGGCAAGGCGACGTCAGCCTCTTCTGGTTCACAAGCAGACGAGGTAGCTGTAGCTACTTTAGGCCGAAGCCTACTTTACGATTTGAACATTTCAGCGAATCGCTATAGTTGCAAAGCCGATAAGGGAGCTAAACCTGTAGAGAACAGTTTAGCTTTGCAAGGTGCGCTCTATGCGCCAATAGACGTGCGCCAGATGATTGAACTGGGTGTGGATTTGCGCCACCGCCTTTATAGTGATGTCGATTTTGAGGACCAAACTAATTTGACTCTCCGCCCGGCATATACCTATCGTAACGACAGTTGGCATATTCGTTTGGGTGTGACTTCGGACTTCTCATTTGGATTCGGCAAGAAGTGGCGCATGGCTCCGGATGTAGAGGCGAATTACACTACAGGTACTCATCAGCTTTATGCCCATTTAAAGGGCGGGCGGATAGACAACGATTTCGCTCGCTTGGAGGCTGTGAGTCCCTATGTGCAGCCCATGCAACTGGATGCCACCTATGAACAACTGGGAGCTACTTTGGGCTGGAAAGGCTCCCTCATGCCCGATTGGTGGGTACATCTCTATGGCGGTTATCAGCTGTTCAAGAACAATTTGGTTCCCGCTGCGGTAGGTGTGGATTATGGTCCGGATGAGGGTTTTCCAAGTACGGTACGTATTTATATTCCTGGTGTTGCACTGACTGAGAATAATAACCTTTTTGTTGGAGCCTTTACGCGCTATAGCTTTCATGAACAGATGGCTTTACGCCTCTCTGCCATTTATCGTCATTGGGATTTTGATGAATATGAATTTGTGGCATTCACTCCAAAACTGGATGTCGATGCAGCTATTGAGGTTAATCCGCTGCGATGTGTAGGCGACTTGCAGCTCTCGTTAGGTTATCGACACACTACTTTGGTAGGTGAACTTTACGAGTGCCAAAGTGACCTCTATTTTACTGGCTACTATAGTTTACGTCACGTTTATCGTGGTTTGGGCGTATTTGTTCAGGCACATAATTTGCTTGATAAATCGTATCAGGTTAGTCCTGCTATACCAGCGCTTGGTCTCCGATTTTTGGGTGGTGTGAGTCTCCAGTTCTAATCTTGGCTATGCATCATCCTTTCTTTTTGTTAAATCTCTATTATAATAAGGTGTAGCCAAACTTTTTTTCTACATTTGCGCCCGAATCGCTGGCTTTGCCAGTTCAAAACGAGGAAATATGCAAAACAACTTAGTCATTGTCGAGTCACCGGCAAAAGCGAAGACCATCGAGAAGTTTCTGGGTAAGGAGTACAAGGTACTCTCGAGCTACGGACATATACGTGACCTGAAGAAGAAAGATTTCAGTATTGATGTGGAGCATCA
>CAMAMO010000012.1 GCA_945836915.1 uncultured Mediterranea sp. | reverse complement strand
AACGACCCCGAGATTACAAATCACGTGCTCTGGCCAACTGAGCTAAAGAGGCAAGTTCGAAATTGCAGCCGTTTCAATAACGCTCCGTCTCCGAAACGGCTGCAAATTTACGCATTATTTTTAATCCTGCAAAATTTTAGGCGGATTTTTTATTTATTTCTTTGTTTTTCCTTGTATTTCACCAGTTGTTTCTCCAAAGCTTCGACGCAAACGTCGATTGCTTCCTCAAAAGTATCGCAGATTTTGTTGGCATAAAGCTCGCCATTTGGCACCAGTACTTTCACACCGGCTTCCTTGTTTTCTGCGGTCTCTGGCTTCACTACCTTTAATGACACCTCTACTTTCTTTATATCATCGTAATACTTCTCCAATTTAGCCGTTTTCTTCTGAATGAACGACTGCAACTGCTCTGACGCATCAAAGTGAATTGATTGAATTCTTACTTCCATAATGACCTCCTTGTAATTTTAAGCCCTTGGATGGGCCTGGTTATACACTTTTTTCAGCTCTTCGAAGGTGGTATGCGTATAAATCTCGGTGGTAGCCAGGCTTTCGTGCCCCAGCAGCTCCTTAATCGCTCCGAGCTCAGCCTCATGGTTGAGCATCGCAGTGGCAAACGAGTGTCTGAGCACGTGGGCGCTCCGTTTCTTCATCGTCACCACTCTCGAAAGGCCTTTCTTCACAATCCGTTCCACCAGTTGGGGGTAGAGCCGCTCGCCCGTAGGCCGGACGAAGAGGGCTTCACATCCTCCCTCAACCTCGTCATTGCGTTTCGCCACATAGACCTGAAGCGTCTCCTTCAACGCTTGGTCGAAGGGGATGATGCGCTGCTTGTTCCGTTTGCCGGTCACCTTGATGGTCATGGCCTGGAAATCCACATCGGCATCGTTCAGCCCTATCAGTTCCGCCAGTCGGATACCGGTGGAGTAGAAAGTCTCTACGATACACCGGTCGCGGCAGCCCTTGAAGTCATCGCCGTAGTAATTGCCGTCGAGCAACCGATCCATCTCCTCCTCTTTGACAAACGAGGGGAGCGGCTTTTTGTTCTTCGGCCCTACCACTTTTCTCAGCGGATCCTTTTCAATGGCGCCATGCTTTAGTAAATATTTAAAGTACGCGCGCAAGGAGCTGAGTTTGCGGTTGACGGAGGTTGAGGTGTAGGCCTTGTCCATGAGCGAGATGACCCACTCGCGAATCAGGTCGGCATCAACCTGTTGCGGCTCGATATCTTTCCACATCTCGTTCCCAAACGCTTCGAACTGGCGCAGGTCCTCAGCATAGGCCGTAACCGTATGGTTTGAGTAGTTACGTTCGTATCTCAGGTAGTCGAGAAACTGGGTTGTGGGCAACATATCGCTACAATAACTTTAGAATTATGAAGCGAAAGTAAGAAAAAGATTCAATAATTCAAAGGAAATTACGAATAATTAATCTTCGATTTGCTGAAGTTTCTGAACGTAAACGGCACGCTCCATCTTAAGTCTCTTAGTCACAGAGGGTTTGTCAAACTGCTGTCTGCTACGCAATTCTTTGACAATGCCGGTTTTTTCGAATTTTCTCTTAAACTTCTTCAGCGCTTTCTCGATGTTTTCGCCTTCTTTTACGGGTACTACAATCATTTTTTTGGTTTTAAAAATTAAATGTTAAACAATACGATTCTTGTCGAATCGGGCCGCAAAATTACGCATAGTTTCTTAATTTACAAAACTTTCTGCAAAAAAACTACGTCAAGAGGCACAAAAAAGCGCCAATCCTCTCCCCCACTCTACATCAACCCTAACTCCGTCGCTGGTCCGTCGTGACTCCGCTATTTCCCGCCCGGAAGCCCCTCCAGACGAGAAGCCGACGGAGAATCTTCGGAATCCAGGCCGAGAAGCCTGTAGGGAAACAGCTCCCCATTCGTTTACCATTCCCTTAGTATTCCCTTAGCATCCCCTTAGTTTCTCTTAGGATTCTCGGAGGATGCTAAGGGGAACTAAGGGAAATGACCGAGCGATGGCAGACAGATAGAGCCCAAACCATGGCTGACCGAAGGCGGACAGAGCAGACCAAAACCACGACTGACAGTTCATGACAGAAGGCTGACAGTCTAAGCGAGACTGTCAGCCAGACTGTCAGCCTTCTATCTATCTGACAATCAACTAATTTTGCGTTAAGCACATTTAAAACTGACAGTCTGACACTCTTTTCACAAATTTATTATTTTCCTCTTCCAATAGTACTATATACCATTGACAAACAATATGTTACAAACCAAAAGAAAGCGACACATACAACGGCACATTTTCCATCTCATTACGCTATTTCGGACGAATCAACATGCAAATTCCACACTGTTTCGGACAAACGGTCACAACGTAGCATGCAGTGGAGTATAGTACCTATTCATTTTAACTGATAAAACGACCCACTATTGCCTCTTTTTTCGTACCTTAGCGGCCTAAAAAATAAGAAAAATGAAACTAAAGAAACCACTTTCAGTCGGTTTGCTCGCAGCCTTGCTGGCTACGGGCTGCCACACTATCAACGACAACGACGGAGGTTGCCACATCTACGGCACAGCCAATCCACGCTTCAACGGCAAGAAAATCTATTTGGTACCCCTGCAAGGCAAGGTGACAGCCGAACAGGTGGACTCATTCATAGTCAATAATGGGCAGTTTGAATTCCATGTGGCACCGGGAGAGATGAAGATTATCCGTGTAGATTACCATGTACGATTAGGTGTAGAAGACCTACTCGTTGTGGCCGAACCGGGTCGTATCGAGGTAAGCATCGACTCCGTCAGTTACGGTAAAGGTACGCCACAGAACGACTCGCTGCAGCAATGGAAAGAGGCGACCAAGGCGAATAAGATGGCCAATTTCCACTATATAAAACAGATTCGCGACGCAGAGAGTGCCAATCAGCCCAAGGAGGCTGAACAGCTGAAAGAGCAATTAGACAGCATACAGAGAGCCTACCGTCGCTACTCACGCCAGCTGGCTGCAAACATGAAAGAGGGCATCTTCCACGACTTCCTGAAAGAGAACTTCCCTACCACCACCAAGCGCAGAACCGCAGAGGGGACCATCGAAGAGATTCCCTTTGATTAACCACTCATCAAAAGCTACCATTTCCCACACCTAGAATTAACTCCGATAACCCATCCGGCACAAAAAAAGGGCGAGCCAATCGGCTCGCCCTCATCAAGGTTACAATCTATTTACCTTTGAAAACCTAATAACTGGTTTCTATTTCTTCTTGAATACCCAGAACCAAGCGGTACCCCAGTCACCAGCTCCCGGTTCAGGAGCGCAAAGAGTCAGGTTGGTGCCATCGGCTTGCAGAATATGGTATTCATACTGAGGTGCATTACCTACATTGGGCTGAATACCGAGCAGCGGATAGGTACCTTTGAAGTTCATCTGACCAATATCCCATCCTGGCTTTACCTTGTTTTCATTCACTTTGATAGAGCCCTTGTCACCACGGCTCATTTCAACACCGCTCAGGCCAAGCTTCATCCAGCCATCTTTACCATCCTGAAGCAGACCTCTTTTAATAGCTTCTTGGTCTGTTTGATTAATATCATTAGTCCACCAGTTAGGAGCGGTATGCTCCAAATAGCCACCATTACCCCAGCACTTTACGGCATCGTTCCATACCCAAGTATGGGCTGTAAAACCGCCGGCACCATCACCAAACAGGTCATTATAGATTGCAGGCAGGTCTGTAAACTCACTGACCTGAAGGCTCTTGGCAGATGACTTCACGATGCTGCCATCCTGGCCCACAGTCGTAACATAGAAGCTCACCTCGCGAGCAGGGGGAACCACCTGGAAGGTTGGCATCGTGCCGCTGGCTACCATTTCATCGGTCTCAGCGTCATACACCTTGATGTACTGAGCAGGTGAAGTAACGAAAGTCAGATTGTTGTTACCAGCATTTCTAGGCACAATAGTCAATGCGCTGGTCAATTGCTCTGCAGTCAGTGTAGCATCCATATCGAACTCCTGGCAAACAGGGTCGCATGCTACCAACAGGGCCAACAGAGGTGCTGAATATAATATCTTTTTCATATTCTTCATTTCTTATTAAGATTAAACATGGTATGGTTTATTACTCCCAACCGTTATATTCGCTGTCAGCGCCATCCCAACCGGGGTTCTGCGGCACACTACCCAGTGAAACCTGGCTTTCAGGCATCTTCTGGAAACCGGCCGTGGCATTGTAGCGAGCCTTGTAGCCACCATTGTGGGCCGTATTCTTTCCAGGCTGACCGCAATAGTAAACAGCCTGATCGGTCTGCTTATCCAGAGCGTCGGCTGCAATGTGCCAACGACGGATATCGTTCCAGCGAATACCTTCGAGGGCCAGCTCCCAGCGGCGTTCGTCTTGCAGAGCCTTCAGCGAGTAAGCGGCAATGGGCGACAAACCGGCACGAGCACGTACCCTGTTGATACCGGCCACATCCTCCTTCAGCTCACTCTGCATCAACAGAACGTCAGCAAAGCGAATCAATACCAAGTCGTGGATATTATTCAGCTGCATGTTGTTAGCACCCTGTGCCCAACCATCAGCGCCATACATCAGGTTCTCAAAGCAGCATACATAGGGGTTATCTGCCACACTGATTGAGGTAGAGCCGTCATTGACAGCTGAGATGGGTGACCACTTCTTCGAGTAGTAGTCAGTCTCCTGAACGAAGTCTGCCCATCCGCCATAGGTGTAGGTAGGACACTCTTTCCAATCCTGAATAGTGGCCTTGAAGCGGATATCTTTACTCTCAGGATCGGCACTCTTCCAGTCGTTAACCAAGTTGGGCGCAACCGGACCGGCACCCCAACCTTGACCGAAGGGGAAGGTGTTGCCGTAATTCTGACCACCGCGCACACCGAAGTGCAGCGCTACACCATTACCGTAACCAATCGTGGTTGACCAGTCGGCCAGCTTATTAAACTTGATAGAGAAGAGGGCTTCAATGTTCACACCATTGTCATCTTCCACCCACTTCAGTCCTTGGCCCTTGGTGTACTCATAGTCTTCAACCGTAAAGCGGTTCGTATAGGCCCACAGGTTGCGGAAATCAGGCACCAAATCATAGCCCGAATTATTCACGCAGTCGTCCACATATTTAATCACATCAGCTTTCGTCATGGTGCTGCCATCAGGCAGATCCACTGAACTCAGCGGATTATAAGATGTGCTGGTCAAGGCAGCCAGATCGGTACCGTTACCATACATACCGGTGTAGAACAACCAGATACGGGCCAACAGCGCCTCAGCAGCATACTTATCCACATGACCGTCACTCTTGCGAACAGCCGGCATCATGTCAGCCGCATCACGCAAATCCTGCAACATCTGGCCGTAAAGTACAGAGACTTCACCCGGAGTAACCAAGTCGCCAGAAGGCACAGTCATCAAAGGCACATTACCATACATGCTGGCCAAATCGAAGTGGTAGTAAGCACGCAGGAAGAGGGCTTCGCCCAGGAACTGAGCCTTCAAGTCATCAGCCATAGCGGTGTTAGGCAGAGCCTGAATCAAGGTGTTAGCACGGTTCAGACCTTCGTAACGTTGCTTCCAGAAGTTATTGGTCATATCGTTGTTATAGTTGGTAATCAGGTCAAGAGCCTGCATCAACTTATCGTTCGTACCACCGCCACCAAGTGCATCGTCGCTGGCCAACATAGCGTTGTAGATAAACGATTCCTGCGGGTTGGCATGAGTGGCATTCAGGTTCTGGTAGATACCTGCCAGAGCAGCTTCACCATCGGCTGCAGATACGGGGAAGTTTTCGGTTGAGAGTTCGCCCATGTTCTCGACATCGTTAATGTCGCAAGAGGCTACGCCCATAGCAACCACCGTAGAGGCTAATATATAGGTTATCTTTTTCATTGCGTAATCAGATTTTAGAATTTAACATTTACACCAAGCATATAGGTACGGGGTGAAGGATAGTTACCTACATCCACGCCTGTTACCCAAGGTTCTGCACCGCTAAGTGCGCGACCGTTTTCAGGATCCATACCTCTGTAACCGGTGATAGTGAAGAGGTTCTGAGCAGCGGCATAGACGCGCAGCTGCTGGAACGGACAGCTCTTCCACAGGCGCTTCACATCATAACCGATGGTGAGGTTCTGCAGACGGAAGTAGCTTGCGTCATCAATATAGATGTCTGATACTTGCTGCCAGTTAGGACCTACGTTCATACGGGCAATCAGAGGATAGCGGTTGCTGGTGCCTTCACCATGCCAGTATTCATACACCTCGGTGGTGTAGTTCTCCTGCTCACCATCCGTAAACTTACGGTATGAGCGAGCTACCTGCTGGCCCAAAGCGGCGTAACCGGTGATTGAGAGGTCAATGCCTTTCCATTCAGCGGTCAAAGTGAGACCCATCGTTACATCGGGGTGCGGGCTACCAATCTCGGTCTTATCGGTGGCGTCAATCTTACCGTCGCCGTTGAAGTCAACAAACTTCAGGTCACCGGGCTTGATGCCTTCGCCCTGCAGAGACTTCATCGGATCGCCACTGCAATTCTCCTTCAGGTAGTTAGCCAAATCCTGTTCGTTCTGGATGACACCGGCCGTCTTGTAACCGTAGAAGTAACCGATGGGGTGACCCTCTTCGAAGCGAGCCATGTAACCGGTATTCTCAGCCAGGTTGTTCTTACCGCCTTCGTTGTATTTGCGTGAGCTATTTACCTCGGTCACCTCGTTCTGGTTGTAAGCCATATTCCAGTTTACACCATACTTGAAGTCCTTGCCAATCTGATCGTGCCAGTTCAAGGCTACCTCAATACCGCGGTTGCGCACGGTACCGGCGTTCTTCAACTGCTCAGAGAAACCTGTGGTTGAGGGAATAGGCACATAGAGGAGCAGGTCCTTCGTCGTCTTCTGGTACCAGTCGATATTAGCACCCAGCTTACCACCCAGGAAGCGAGCATCGATACCGATGTTGAGCTGTTCAGAGGTTTCCCAAGTAAGGTCTGCGTTAGCCAGACGCTTAGGAGAGGCACCGGCGGTATAACCATCCTTGTTGCTACCGAATGAGTAGTTACTGAAGGCATCGTAACCGAAAGTTGCTTGGTAAGCAAAGCTATCCACAGCATTCTTGTTACCGTTCTGTCCCCAACCGGCACGCAATTTCAAGAAGTCGAGCCAGTTCTGAGTGTTCTGCATGAACTTTTCGTTACTTACAACCCAACCTGCAGAGAATGAGGGGAAATAACCCCAACGCTTGCCAGGAGCGAAGATAGAAGAGCCATCGGCACGGAAGATAGCAGAGAACATGTAGGTCTCAGCGAAGTTGTAATTCAAACGGCCGAAGTAAGACATGCCGCGAGAGTCGCCGTAAGGAGAACCTGATACGGTAGCCAGAGCGGTGTTGTTCTTCATGAACGACATGTATGCGTGCTTCAGGTCACCGAAGATAGAGTTGGTAGCCGTAGCGCTCAGCTTGAAACCATAGTCGGGCTTCGACATACCATACTCAGTACCTACCAAAACATCGATGTCGTGCTTCTGGATAGCGAACTTATAGTTCAGCGTATTGGTGGTGCTCCATCCCCAGCCAAGGCCTACTTCGTTGGTTGCAGAGTCCTGTGCACGGCTGTCGCCCTGATCATTCAGCTTGTATGTGGGCAGATAGGCGCGGTAAGACCATGAGCTCTGGTTATAGTTCAGCTGGCCTTTATAGATCAAGCCCTTGATGGGTTGAATCTCCAACCAGCCGCTCAGGTTGATACCATAGCTTGCACTCTTGTTATTAGCGCTCTGACCATACATCATAGAAGCTACAGGGTTGCTGGTGTATGAGTTGTAGTTGAACCAACCCTCAGAACCAGAGTTCTTCAAGTCCTCGTAGCCAAAGAAACCACCATCCTTATTATAAATAGGAACGAGCGGGTTGGCACGTAGCATGTTTGACAGCATATTACCATACTGGTTACCGTTACCGATACCCTGATTCTGCTTGTGGTTGTAGTAGAGGGTCTGTCCCACCTTCACAACGTCCATGCCAGCGTCGTTACGATAGATAACGTGCTCAGAGTTCATGCGAGCAGTGAAACGGCGGTAATCAGACTTGGCCATGTTACCGAATACACCATCCTGATACTGGTAGCTGAGACCAGATGAGAACTTGCTGCGGTCTGTACCGCTGGTGATGTTCAGTGAGTGACTGGTGGTTACAGCGTTCTTGTTGCGGAGAGCCTCCAGCCAGTTGGTGCCAGGATTGGTACCGTTCTTATAGGCAGCCAGCAGGTCGGCGTCAACGAAGCGTGACCAATCGTGGGGCTCTACACCGCTGTTGAAACGAACCATATCCTGTACCTCCATATACTGCTTGGCCGTCAACAGGTCGGGCACACGATAGACATTCTGCCAACCGATGTTTCCATCATACGAAATCTGGATTTTACCCTCCTTACCCTGCTTGGTGGTGACCAAAATCACACCGTTAGCAGCGGCAGCACCATAGATGGCGCAAGAGGCAGCATCCTTCAATACGTCGATACGCTCAATGTCGGCGGGGTTCAGGTTGTTGATATCACCGCTCACGCCATCGATGATGTAGAGAGGTTTCGTATCGCTGTTCGTACCGGCACCACGAATCGTCACCTTAAATCCATCACCCGGCTGACCAGATACAGCCTGAATGTTGACACCAGGTGACTGGCTCTGCAAAGCGCCAAGGGCCTGTGTAGTGTTCAGTTTCGCAATGTCTTCACCCTTAACCTCAACGGTAGCACCGGTAACCAGTTTCTTCTTCTGCACACCGTAACCTACTACGACTACCTCTTCCAGCATCTCCGTATCCTCCTTCAGAGTCACGTTGATAACAGTTTGGTTGCCTACGGCAATCTCTTGCGAGGTGTAACCGATGAATGAAACCACAAGGGTAGCACCGGGTTGAACATCGAGTGTGAAGTTACCATCCATATCGGTAATCACACCATTGGTGGTACCTTTCTCCAACACATTAGCACCGATGACGGGGCCGAATGCGTCGTTTACCGTACCTTTGATTTTTTTGGTTTGCTGCACAGCTTGTACGCCTGCTGACGAAGCGGCATAAAGCGGGCTGGTGTATCCCATGGAGAAGAGAGAGCATACACCGAAAAGCAGCGCTGTTTTTCTAAAATTCAAATTCATACTTGTATTTTTCTTAGATTGTTAATAAAGGCCTAACCCTTCAGGCGGGACCTCCGGTAGATAATTATGATAAGGTCAAAACGCATGGTTTTCATTAAAACGACATGTTATCATACCTTATTAATATGGATCATGGATTAAATCAGAATTTCATGTTCATAGGCAATTAAAAGTTTTTAGTGGTTTAACAAAGTATATTTTCAAATCATATTTTTCTCATCTGCAAAAGTAGAGTAAATCGCCGAAAGTAGCAGATACTATTTTATCACAGATTGATACTATTTATACAATTATTAGAAATCTCACCGCATAGACGAGGCTTCAGTCTGTAACAGGGCCATAGTGGTGGAGTGGTTGTGTTACTGAATACCTAATTGTTTGCGAATCCACGCTTGCCAGGTGTCCCACTGCTCCTGATACCAGTAGTGCCCGGTTTCGAGATAGAGTTTCAGTTCCTTGGGGGCAGTAATCGAGTTATAGGCTGCATACATAGAGGTTGGCGGACAAACCTCGTCGTTGTAACCCCAACTGTACCATCCGGGCACCTTAAGCAGGCGGGCGAAGTTGGCGGTATCATAGTAACGTACCGTTTCGCGCTGGGCCTTGGTGGGCTCGCCATAAGTTTTATAGTAATGTGGCCAGCCACAGGCACGATGAGCGAAGTAGGCTTCATGGTCACAGAGAGCAGGATGAACAGCTGCCAGACAGGTGACACGGCTATCCAAGGCGGCGGTGATGATAGAGAGGGCACCGCCCTGACTGCTGCCGGTTACAGCCAACGCTTTACCGTTATATTGAGGCAATGAGCAAATGACATCAACGGCACGCAGGGCACCGACAATCACCCGGTTATAGTACATCGCATCGCGGTTGTCGTTACGGAAGGTCCAGTAGTCGCTCAGCGCACCCCAAAGGGCGTCATAAACCGACTGCTCCATGGTAACGGGAATGCCGTGAATACCCACCTCGAGCACAATGCAACGACCGGGAGCGGTATAGGTATCGCCTGAATAGGAACGGATACCGGCACCGGGTACACGCAACAGTGCGGGGTACTTGCCTTCAGCTTTCGGCACACTCAGTACACCATAATAGCGATGGCCACCAGCTTTGGTATTGAAATTGACCTCATAGACGTTATCGGTAGAGGTGCTGCGTTCTGGCAGAAGTTTCATTCGCAAATCCAGAGGTGTCTTCCGTGCCTCAGTAGCCACACCTTGCCAATAACTCTGAAAATCGCTTGGCATCTCAGAAACAGGCTTCAGCTGATTGGCTGCAAAGGCGGCTGTAGCCAACCCTTCATAGGTGCGACCATCCAGGTGGGCCCACACCTTGCAACGCAGGAAACCGGGTTGATTAAGTGTGGCCGTCAGCGTGGTCTCCCCCTTCGCCAATTCCACCCCACTCTTCTTCACTTCGGGATACATCTCCGGGCCCAGTTCATAATCAATCACCACACCCGGCAAGAGGTTTTGAGCCTTGAAGACCTGAACATGGAAACGCACCTTCTCTTTTAGACTATAGACCCAATCGGTATGATCAGGCGAAACGACCACTCTGATTTCATTACCACGTATCTGCGCACACAGTGACAAAGACGTAAAAAAAGCTACTAAAAACCCTAAAATGAACTGTTTAATTTTCATGGTTATAAACTGTATTGGTTTTATGGTTGCAAAAGTAGAGCAATATAAAATAGGAAAGCGATACTATTTTATCCAATTCTAATCAAGGCCCCTTTATGGTGCTTTTTTATACACTGCATCCAGTGAATAGTCGGCTCCCTCACCGTAAACACCGCGACGCATGGCATTGACTACCTCTTCGGCATTATTGAAGAAAGCACCCGAAGCACGGTCAAACAGACCGGAACACTCACGACCGGCACTCTTTGAGCCGTTATCCCAATAGACTGGCGCCAGCTGAAAAGTACGCGCAGCAGTGCAAACATACTCCAGATAGTAGAGACGGAAGGCCTCATCTGCCGCATTGCTACGGTGCACACAACCAATCTCGCCAATATAGACGGGAATGCCCTTATCGATATAGGTACTCTTAAGCTTACCGAAAAGTGTCTTGAAATGGTTCTCATCACCCCAACTCTCCTTCTTACCGGCTGCTGCCGTATGGCCCCATTGAGAAAAATTACACTCTAATGTATAGGTATAAGGGTCATAACAATGCACCGAAACCATCAGACGGTTGGCTGGATCGACAGGCAACACCAGATGCTCCATAGTCAAATCCGGATTGGTACAATAGCCCGGAACACCCAGATAGCGGGTAGCATTCTCACCACCTACGGCACGGACCGCATCAACAAAGAGCTGATTCCATTCATTGAGCGTCTGATACTGCTTACCGCCATCCTCACGATTGGTACCCCATCCCCAACCGCCATCGTGAATCTCATTCATGGCCTCGAAAACCAAGAAGTTACCCTTGTTCTTGAACTTCTCGGCAATCTGGGTCCACATGGCACCCAGTTGCGCCTTGACCGCCTCGTTCACCTTTTCGTATGTAGCGGCATCCTTGATGTTGAGCCAATACTTGCTGTCAGCCCCATCATGATGGATATTCAGGATGACGTTCATTCCTTCACTCTCTGCATAATAAACCACCTCGGCTACCCGGTTCAGCCAAGCGGCATCAATCCGATAATCGGGTGCAGGCCCCACCTTATTAATCCAGGTTACAGGTATGCGGATGGTGGTAAAACCAGCCTTTGCCACTGCCTTGATAGCAGTCTGTGTCACGACAGGATTGCCCCAAGCCGTTTCTGATGGATCACCGTTGTTATGTGCATCAAACTGATTGCCCAGGTTCCAACCTAAGCCTAAGCTCTTCGCTACAGTAGCGGGTGAAGTGGCATCAATGCCTGGCTTGCGATTTGCGGATGGGCCAGGAATGGCCTCTGGTTTAGGTTCTGGAGTCTCCTCAGAACCTTCATCGGGCTTCTGGTCGGGCTTCTGATCAGGTTTCTGTTCTGTTTTGCCATCAGAATCTCCGCCACTTGAACAGGCACAAGTCGTAGTTCCCATCCACAATGCCATCATTACGAAAGCTATCAGTTTGAGTCTATTCATGATACTCATTTATAATTTATCAAATTAAACCAAATTCTTCTTCTTCTGATAGTTTTCACGGAACTCTTTGGGTGAACAGCCCTTTTTCCGCTTGAACATCCGGTTAAAATTGGAGATATTGTTGAATCCGCAATCGTAGCAGACCTCTGCCACCGTCTTCGCCGTATCTATCAGCATACGCGTGGCGTAACCTAAACGAATATCGATGATAAAGTCAGAGAGGGTCTTACCGGTACGCAACCTGAAAAAACGGCTGAACGAAACGGGAGTCATACCCACCATATCGGCCAACTGGCTCAAGCGAATATTCTCTTGATAGTGGCTGTTGATGTAGCGTTGCACCTTCTGCACGCGGCGAGACTCGCTCACCGTCTCCATCTTGGCAAACGACGAACTGGAGAGTTGGCGGGCATCGGTAAAGAACGACAGTTCATAAAGAATACGCATAAAGTCCATCACAGCCATAAAACCCTGACTTTCTGTAGCTAACCTATCCAAGTCATTATAGATTCTGAAGATAGCCTCCATAGGGAAGGCTAATCCACACTTCGCCTTTTCAAGCATCGTACGTATGGAAGCAAACTGATTTTTCTGCAACAGGTTACCAAAGAATAGTTCGCTGGAGAACTGAATGGTAATCTCACGGATGCGAGGAGAGTGGCACTCATTCTGCTCCCAGACGTGCTCCAACTCTTTGCCTGTAATCAAGACCAAGTCATAATCACCGATTACTTCAGATGAATCGCCCACTATGCGACGCACCCCGGCTGCCTGAGCAACAAAGTTCAATTCATACTCCACATGTTTGTGCATGGGGTAGGTAAATTCCGTTTTTGTACGATCTACAATGTAAAAACAGTCGCGGTCAGACAACGGCGTTATCTCGTGCAATATAAAATTCTGGCTTTCCATGTGGTTTAGTTTTTGGTTACCGTTGGCAAAGATAGTACTATTTTGTACAGAAACAAAGGATTATTTGTCTTTTTTATTCATCAGATGTCAATATTTCAACTTGTAACATTGGATTTTCACCCTCTACAATCAGTTGAGCCACTCCATTAAAGGTGGACAATGTGAGACTTTGCCCCTTTTCATCGACTGGCTGCTCCTGACCTTGCCAGGCGGAATCGCCATTACCTCCACCCAGAATCCGAACGCCCTCACCTACCACTCGTGCAGTAAATGGTAGGCAGGCATTAGGCACCATTCGCCCTTTGGCATCGATTGCCGTGATGCGGTAAATGGTACAATCATCCTGCTTATACTCCTCGTGTACCATCAGTCGCACAGCCTCACCGGTAGTGCATATCTCAGTAGTCAGATGTTTACGGCCTTGCTTATAACCAATGGCTTGTAGACGCCCCAGATGATAGGGTACTTTCCATGCAAGATGCCCTCCACGAGGCATCGCCTTACGTCCATAACTGTGGCCATTCAACCGCAGTTCTACCTCGTCACAATTACTATAGGCCCAGACATCAATCTCCTCTCCTTCATGACCCTTCAGGTTCCAGTGGGGCAGTAGATGGAGAACCGGCGTATCAGTCCACCACGACTTGAGGTACCACACCTCATCCTTTGGGAAACCACAATAATCATAGAGTCCAAACTGAGAACCTGTTGCAGGATATTTTAACGGGTTGGGCTCGCCACGATAATCGAAGCCTGTCCAATAGAAAAGACCGCCTAACCAAGGCCGAGCATCATAAAATTGCCATCCTCGCTCAATGCAGTTGTACAGACTATCTGGGCCTTGCGGTGAGCGGTTTATGGCAGGCATGTGACCCTCATCAACTTTGAAATAGACGCCACGGGTGCCACAACCGCTCGTCTCTTCAGAACCTACAGCACAGCGACTAGGATAGTCAGCCCGATGTTTATCCACGGGATTCTGTAAGATGTAGTTATACCCAGCAACATCAGCCGATTTCACAATGTTTGGGCCACTACTGGTTGCCACTGTCATCAAACGTGTGGGATCCATGCGGTGGATGTACTCGCGCATCGAGGCGACAATCCATTCACCCTGCTCTTTCCACTCAATCCCCCACTCCTCGTTGCCTACGCTCCAGAGGATAATGCTGGGATGGTTGCGGTCGCGCTGAATCATCCGCTCCAATAAACGGATATGCTCGCGATTGATACCGGTCAGTCTGTTCTCCTCAATAACCAGAATGCCCAACTCATCACAGGCATTCAAGGTCTCTGGCGTCATGGGATTATGACTGGCCCTATAGGCATTGCAACCCATCTCTTTCAGTTTCAGCAAGCGGAAACGTTGCACCGCATCGGGCATAGCACTACCCACACCGGCGTGATCCTGATGCATATTCACTCCCTTCAACTTGACCTGCCTACCATTGAGTAGGAAACCTCGATTTGCGTCAAAGCCCACATGGCGCAAGCCAATGGGGGTGAGGTAACGATCAGCGAGATGATCACCCTGCCACACCTCGGTTTGTACTCGGTACAGATAAGGTGAAGTGGTACTCCATAAATGGGGAGCCACAACCTGAAGCGAGAGTTGCGTTGTAGAAGAACTTTTTGGCATGAGCTGACCACCTGGATGAGAGGCCAAAGCCACCTCAAATCCTTCAGCATCAAGCAAACGATGAACCAGACGATAGGGAGCAGTAGTCAAACCCATATTCTCGACAGTGGTTTCCACATGAACCAGCGCCTTGCTCCAGTTAGCCGTATCAGGGAATTCACACCAGACAAAGGTCCCAAACGGAGCTACACGCACCGGCTCGGTCTTGATGAGCCAGGTGTGGCGGTAGATTCCAGCTCCCTCATAAAACCACCCCTCTTCAAGAGTGGCATCGGCACGTACACAGATCAAGTTCTCGCCACCATAATTCAGATACTCGGTTATATCATAAACTTGTGTGGCATACCCACTCGGCTCACCACCCAGATAGAAGCCGTTAATCCAGACCCTTGAGTCACGAAAGATGCCATCAAACTGAAGCATGAACTGACAGCCACGCTCTTCCTCGCTGATAGTAATAGTTTTGCGATACCACCCTACCGACGTCTCAGGGTAGCGGAAACCCACCTGCTTGTAACCATGGCTGTGACTGGCAGTCGCCTCAAAGGGTAACTTCACCACCCAATCATGAGGTAGATTCACCTCTGTCCACTCTTTCCCCCACTTTTTGGGGTCAAAAAGGTCAGCGTATGGGCCTTCGTTATGAATCGAGGCTGCCTTCGTCAAGTAATTAAAGTACTCCGTACCACAGCCGAAATCACGTTCGGGCAACGAGGCATCACCAAAAGCGAACTGCCACCCTTTGTCTAAAGAGCGTATTTCACGAGGTTGTGCACTGACAGCTAAAGCCACCAGCGCATAACACCACAGAAGCAGGTTTCGTTTCCAATCCATAGCTACTTATGTATTATACCATAATGACTTCTACGATATGTTCACCACCAACAAACAGAGGAACAACCTGCCCCTGTATAGGCTGTCCATCAACCTTAATCAGATCCACCCCCTTGCAGACTCCATTAGGATTCTTGACGGTGATATCATAGGTCGCTCCACGGAAAAGACGTTTAACGTGGAACTCTTGCCAATCTGAGGGGATGCAGGGATTAATCTCCAAACCATCGTATGCAGGCTTAATGCCGAGAATGAACTGCGTGATAGTGTACCACATCCAAGCAGCAGTACCGGTAAGCCAGCTGTTCTTACCTTCGCCAGGTCTGGCAGCATCTTTACCGGCTACCATTTGGCAGTTAACGTACGGCTCAACCTTATGGAGAGCACTGTGCTCTTCGGTGTATGAGGGACAAATCTTACGGTAGTGCTCCCAAGCATCGTTACCACGTCCAGCCACGGTCTCACCGATAATGACCCACGGATTGTTGTGGCAGAAGATACCAGCATTCTCCTTATAACCAGCTGGATAGGTAGAAATCTCGCCATACTCCATCACATATTTGGTGAAGGGTGGATTATTAAGCACAATACCATGTTCACAATCCAAACGCTCCTTGACAGAGTCGAGAGCCCGTTCTACCATACCCTCTTCCAAACCAATACCAGCCATCGTGCACCAGCCCTGGCTCTCAATGAAAATCTGTCCTTCTGCATTCTCCTTAGAACCCACTTTGCGGCCATAGAAATCATAGGCACGCAGATACCAGTCGCCATCCCAGCCATATCGCTTCACGGCATCGACCATATCGGCCACGCAATCTTCAGCACGAGCAGCCTCCTCAGCACGGCCAATACGTTGACACAGACGGGCATACTCACGGCCACATACCACGAAAAGACCAGCAATCATCAATGATTCCGCCTTTGATCCTACGGTATTATTCTCCGTGGTTTGGAACGATTCATTGGGGTCGTTTGAGAAACAGTTCAAGTTGAGGCAATCATTCCAGTCGGCACGGCCAATCAACGGCAAACGGTGAGGACCGAGATTCTCCACCACATGGTTGAATGAAACGCGCAAGTGCTCCATTAACGGCACTTCTGAACCAGGCTGGTTATCGAATGGAACCGGTTCATCCAAAATGGAAAAATCACCTGTCTCCTTAATATAAGCTGTTGTTCCAAAGATAAGCCACATGGGGTCATCATTGAAACCACCGCCAATGTCGTTGTTACCCCGTTTAGTCAAGGGTTGGTATTGGTGGTAGCAGCCACCATCAGGAAACTGCGTAGAGGCAATATCAATGATACGCGTACGTGCGCGTTCGGGAATCTGATGTACAAAACCTACCAAATCCTGATTACTGTCGCGGAAGCCCATACCACGGCCTATGCCACTTTCAAAGAAGGAGGCAGAACGGCTCATATTGAAGGTAACCATACACTGGTACTGATTCCAGATGTTGACCATGCGGTTCAGTTTCTCCTCACTGGTCGTTACACTGAAAATACTGAGCAAACTATCCCAGTAGGCCTTCAACTTCAAGAATGCCTCATTCACCTGAGCCACAGTAGCCAATGAAGCAAGAGTCTCTTGTGCCTTCTCCTTATTAATAATAGGGCAGCTGGGTGTACTCTGAAGCAGTGTAGAGTCAGCCGGCGCGAACTTCTTCTCCTGTTCATTCTCCTCATAGCCCAACACGAAGATAAAATCACGCTCTTCACCCGGCTGCAAAGTCACATTGATACAGTGAGAGGCAATAGGGCTCCAACCATGAGCTACACTGTTTGAAGGTTTACCATCCACCACACATTGAGGCGCCTCAAAACCATTGTAAAGGCCGATAAAACTCTCGCGATCGGTATCAAAGCCATCCACTGGCGTATTGACACTGTAGTAAGCATAGTGATTGCGACGCTCTTTATACTCCGTCTTATGATAAATGACCGAGCCATCCACCTCAACCTCGCCCGTAGAGAAGTTACGCTGGAAATTCTCCATATCGGTTGCTGCATTCCAGAGGCACCACTCCAAGAAGGAGAAGAGTTGCAACGACCGAGGTCGATCAGAAAGGTTCTTCAAGGTCAGTTTCTGCACCTCGGCACGGGTATTCAGGGGTACGAAGAAGAGCACACTGGCCTCAATCTCCTCCTTACGTCCAGTGATGCGGGTATAGCTCATACCGTGACGGCACTCATAAAAATCAAGTGGCGTCTTACAAGGTTTCCACCCGGGATTCCATACCGTGTGACCTTCGCGGATATAGAAGTAACGACCTCCATTATCCATCGGCACACTGTTGTAACGGTAACGGGTTATACGGCGGAATTTCGCATCCTTATAAAAGGAATAACCGCCAGCTGTATTGGATATCAATGAAAAGAAATCTTCATTGCCCAAGTAGTTAATCCAAGGCCAAGGGGTCTGTGGATTAGTAATAACATATTCACGATGAGCGTCATCGAAATAGCCAAATTGTCTCTCTTGCATATCTATTCAGGAATTAGAACGGTTTAAAACATGTCAAAGGTAAACGTAATTACTTAATCTTGCAACAGCGACAGATAACATGCAAACAGAGTGTCATCTTTTGATAAAATAGTACATTATCGCCAAGCGTTATTGGCGATGAAAGAGAACCGTTTTTCAATTCTACTGATAGAGTGCCTCTTGCAGACGGTGGCGAATACGAAGGCGCGAGAAGAGGGGATTCCAGGCTCGTGGGTAGGTGCGATTGCTCAAAAAGACAAAAATCATCTGGTTATCGGGATCAACCCAAGCACAGGTTCCCGTGAAACCGGTGTGGCCGTAAACCGAGGCCGGCACCCTCTCTCCACAAGGGCTATGCGCTACGTTTCTCATATCCGGTTTGTCGAAGCCCAATCCACGACGGCTGATTTTGGAGGTGGTCGTGGTGAAAAGACGGCAGGTCGTCTCACTGAGGTAGCGCTTGCCTTGATAGGTACCTCCATTGAGAATCATCTGATAGATCTGTGCCACCTCTCCAGCCGTAGAAAAGAGCCCGGCATTACCCGAAACGCCTCCTTGGAAGGCGGCACTCTCATCATGAACAAAGCCTTGAAGGGTACATTGACGTAGGAAGTTATCTCTGTTAGAGGGCACCACCTGTTCCTTCTTTACTCTTTTAAGAGGCAGATAACCCGTATGTTTCAGTCCCATCGGTTCATAGAAATGGGTCGCCACAAAGCGATCAAGCGGCATCTCACTGATGGCCTCAACCACTTGTTGCAGCATAATAAAACCTACACAGCTGTAACGGTAACGTTTCGCACCTAACTTTACCTCAGCCAACAGGCGCCGATACTCTTCCTTAAATGACGCATCTATCCAAAGAGAATCGGCCACTTGAAGAGTATGGCGATTTGTTTGATGAACAAAGGTCAATCCCTCCTTATACCTGAAATTGGGATTGGCCCAAGTTTTCGATCCAATCTGAACCGGATGTTGCCGATCACGCACAGCTCGATAGAGAGACCCTTGATAGCTCTCGTTATCTATCGCCTCTTGATAGAAGAGAATTGAGGGAGGCAAACCGCTTTCATGCAACAGCAGTTCCTTAATCGTGATGGCTCGTTTATCGGTTCCTGCCAGCCAAGGTAACAGGTCTCCTAAGCGATCGCTCAGATTGAGCCGTCCCATATCGTAGAGTTTCATCACAGCCAGTAAAGTGGCTGATGTTTTTGTGAGCGACGCCAAATCGAAGAGGTGAGAGGTCTTCACGGCTTCACTTCCTTTTCCAGCCACGGTTCCGAAGGCACGGTTCACTACCATCTTGCCCTGTTTCATCACCACAACCTGGCATCCAGTATAGGCTCCCTTATCCACCCCCTCCTGAGCAATTCGCTCCAGGTTTTCAGCTAACAGAGGGGGCAATCCATATTCTCCAGGAAGATAGTGAGGTGGTGTTTGAGGTCCTATATCCACCCCATCCCCCAAAGCATAAAGCGTTCCTATTGGTGCTGAGAGTCGTCCGTTGGCTGCCGCCTTTCCATAAAGCAGTTGGGCTACAAAGCGCTGTACATCCTCAATCGCCGTATGCGCCAGCACAGAGGCACTTCCCTTAGCCATCGCCTGCTGAAGAGCGGTCAGTTTCTTGTTATCCACAAAACTGAGCCAAACGGTAGGTATTGCTGGCAAGAAGTGTTCGAAGAGGATCTGATAGGGCGTTACGCTCTGGTCTGTGACTGCGATGAGCAATCGGGAGTATGTGTTGAGTTTATCTCTCAGTTGTTTGACTTGCTGAGGTGTAGCATTAAGCGGCAAAGAGAGTAGAGTGATATTGGCCTCTTGCGGAAGATGTTCCACCAGGGATTGTACCGTAGATTGGCTACCCACATAGAGCAGAGCTGTGGCAGATTGCTGAACATCAAGCGGTAAGACACCGTTCTGATTGCCCACCACAGTAATGGCAGACTGATAGAGACGAGCGATTAACTCACGCGAGGCTGCGGTGTTTATCCGCTGCTCCAAACCAGACAGCTGGATGTGCGGCCGTTTTTTGAGTCCCAAAGCATACTTATAGGTTAACACTTTACGGCACCGCTCATCAATCGTCTGTTCAGAAAGTTCGCCCGATTTAATGGCATTCATCACGTTATCCACCTCCTCCTTGATACGGCGAGGCACCAAGAGCTGATCATGACCCGCTTTCAAAGCCTTCAGACAAGCCGTTTGGCCTACCTGTACCCCTTTCATTGCCAACGCATCGGTAAAGATCAACCCTTTAAACTGCAGTTCGTTAGTCAGCAAATCTGTTACAACAGCATGCGACAGTGAAGCAGGAACCCCCTTTTTCGATTCAAGGACTGGCACCTCCAGATGGCCCACCATTACACCGCCCAAACCTGCAGCTATGGCATTCTTAAAGGGATAGAGTTCTATCGAATCCAAACGGGCACGGTCGAAGGTCAAACGAGGCAAGGCTTTATGTGAGTCCACCTCCGTATCACCGTGACCGGGGAAATGTTTGCATACAGAGAGCACTCCACCATCCTCCAAGCCTCGCGCATAGGCTATAACCTTTTGCGAAACCGACTCTGGATCAGCGCCAAACGAGCGGACATTGATAACGGGATTCTTGGGATTGATATTGACATCGGCTACTGGGGCGAAATTGACCTGTACGCCCAATTCGCGGCATTGACGAGCCACCTCCCGGCCATAAGCATAGAGGAGGCTGTCATCACGGATGCAACCCAGTATCATATTTTTAGGGAATGCCGGCAGCTCCTTCATGCGCATGGCCAATCCCCACTCGCCATCAAAGGTCATCAACAAAGGTACCTTACTCAACTGCTGTGCTTCATTCATCAGAATAGCCTGATCTGCTAAATGGCCACCCGAAAAGAGGAGACCACCCACATGATACTCCTTTATCACCTTATGTAATAGATTGCGGTTGGCTTTGTCGCGCTGCGGTGCAATGGTGTAGATGAAGAGTTGCCCCACCTTCTCCTTCAGTGAGAGACGTTTCATCACTGAATCAACCCACAGCTGACAAGCGCGGTCATGGAGATAAGGCGACACCAACCTTGGCGTCACAGGCCCTTGAGGTTGTGGCTGCATCGCCGAAGGATGGATATCGAAAGCTGATTGCATCAGCCCCATGGCGCATAGAAACAGAAGAGAGAGAAGTTTCTTCATGAGTTGACGCATGAACGAGTTGACAAGTGGACGAATTGACAAGTGCTTTTAGTTTTCGTAAAGACTATCGTAAATGGTCTGTTGCATCTTCTGAATAAGGTGGAGATCGCTCAATTTAGTGTTCCAAACGTTAGGACAGAGGCGGTTGCTCAAGAAGATGAAGATTAACTTATTCTGCGGATCTGCCCATACGGCCGTACCAGTGAAACCCACGTGACCGAAGGTTGAGTGGGGTGCCGTTGACAGACAAGCACTCTGTTTGGGATTCTTAGGATCGGGATGGTCAAAGCCCAAACCGCGACGGCTGATATCCGACTTCGTCTGAATAAACAGTTGGCAAGTAGCCTCACTCAGCAGGCGCTTACCCTTGTAAACACCACCATCAAGCAGCATTTGGTAGATACGTCCCAGCTCCTCAGCCGTAGTGAAGAGTCCAGCATGTCCAGCCACGCCACCCATACAAGCGGCAGCCTCGTCGTGTACAAAACCACACAAATCGCGACGGCGCAGGAAGTCATTAAAGGTAGAAGGCATAATTTCACTCTTTGCATAACGGCTTAAGGGGAGGAAAAGGGTACGCTCCAACTCCATCGGGCGGTAGAATTCACGCTCCACATAGGCATTGAGCGGCATGCCAGCCAATTTCTCCACTACCTGCTGCAACAAGATGAAGCCCATATCACTATCAACATAGCGCACCCCATTGAGCGGTGCATTAATCACCTTCTGAATAATCTGCTGCCCGAAGCTCTTGTTGAACCAGAGGCTATCAGCCACCTGCAAGGTATGATTGGCTGTAGGAGTCACCGAAGAGAGTCCCTTCTTGAAGCGGAAATCGCTACACCAATAGCTATGCTCGCTCACCTGGGTGTGATGCCATTGGTCCACCCAGCTCTGCATATAGGGGCCATGAACCGAATTGGGGTCGATAGCTTCGAGATAGTAACGTTCATAAGCCGGCAGGCCCGATTCATGGAAAAGTAGCTGACGAACGGTTAAGTTACGTTTCGTAGAGGCTGCCAACTTAGGCAGATAGGTGCTGATCTTCACATCAAGTTTCAGTTTGCCCGTATCATACAGTTTCATCACTGCCAACAGCGTAGCCGCCGTGCGGGTGATACCTGCTACGTCAAACAGATCTGTCGGACGTACTGCTGTAGGATCCTTAGGCGAATGGACACCATAGCCTTCATTTACAATAGGCTGTCCATTCTTTATCACCAACAGACGACAACCGGCATAAGCCTTCTCCTCTACACCCTGACGAGCCAGGCCATCCAATTCCGTCAGGATTTGGGCCTGCATGCCTAAATCATCAGGGAAGATTGCTGGCGGCAAAATCTGCTTCTCCAATTTGCAACCCAATCCATGGGCATAAAGCGGCATCATACTCATGGAGAAACGGCCATCCGCACGCTCCTTAGCCACGAGCAGACGAGCCACATACGCTTGCAAATCGGTCTCACCCGAGTGAGCGAGTACGACGGAAGCCGCCTGTTTCAACGCTCCCTCCAGAGGTTTCATCACTCGGTACGAAGTAAAGAGAAGATAGACCAGAGGAGCTTTAGGACGTAACGAGGCTAAAAAAGCAGCATCTTTATTATGAACTAAATGGCTACCCGTTACACAAACAACAACGCGTCGATAAGAAGCCAGTTGCTTCACCAAGGCAGCCTGAGCTGACGCATCAGCCTGACGTGGCAGATGGAAGTAGGCCACCTCTCTCTCCTTAGACAGAGCGGCAACAAAAGCAGAATCAGCACCAGCCTCACCATAACCAACCACGGCTATCTTACCCTTATCAGCAGGCAGAGGCAACACATTAAAATGGTTCGTCAGTACCGTTACACCAGCCTGGCGTAAACGGGAGGCCAACTGCTGGGCCTCATCACTGCAGATACGCTCACCCAAACCGGCAACAGCAATGGGAGCCTGACGCGCACATAGGCCTAACAGATATTTATAGGTGAGCACCTGACGGCAATGCTGATCGATGGTCTCTCGACTCAGTTTGCCCTCGTTAACGGCCTGAAGTAACTGCCCCACCGCCTTTTGCGTATCATACTGCACAAGCAGCATATCATTGCCCGCCTGGATAGCCTTAAGGTAGCGTTGCGACTCCATAGTCACTCCCTTCATGTCGAGAGCGTCTGTAAAAAGTAATCCCTTGAAGCCCATCTCACTACGGAGCAGGTTTTCCACTATCGGCTTAGAAAGCGATGAGGGAGTACCAGAAGCGTCCAAAGCAGGCACCTTCAAATGCCCAACCATCAGACCGCCATGACCTGCCTTAATCATCTCACGGAAGGGATAGAGTTCCACGCTATCCAACCGTTCGCGGTTATGGTTTAATACGGGCAAAGTCAAGTGGGAATCGTTCATCGAATCGCCATGACCGGGGAAGTGCTTACCCACAGCCAAAACGCCACCACGCTCCAGACCACGGCAGTAGGCCAAGACACAAGCCGATACCTGCGCAGGATTCTCACCAAAAGAGCGTTCATGAATCACAGGATTCTTAGGATTGGTATTGACGTCAGCCACAGGAGCGAAGTTAACTGTCACACCCAGTTGGCGCATTTCCTTGGCCACCTCATAACCGTAGGCTTCAATCAGGCTCAAATCCTGGATAGAACCTAAAGCGACATTGCGAGGAAAATTCGGCATACCCTTCAAACGCATGGCCAGTCCCCATTCTCCATCAAAAGTCACCATCAAAGGTACTTTAGTCGTTTTCTGGGCCAGATTGGTCAGCAAAGCCTGTCCCTCCACAGTACCTTCAGAGAATAGCAGGCCACCAATATGGTACTTTTTTACCAAGTTTTTCACCTGCGCCTTGGTCTCATTGTCAGCCCGAGCAGGCAGTGTCGTAACAATCAGCTGCCCAACTTTGGCTTCCAAAGTCATCTTAGCCATCTGCGCATCCACCCACTGCTTGCAATCGGGCGAAATGGTTGTACCAGCAAAAGGAGCAGAGGTTTGAGCAAAATTTTGGCTGGCCCCTACAAAAAGGAGCAAAAGCAATGAAACGTAACGGTAAAAAGAGTTTCTCGCTGTTGAAATGAGTTCTGTCAGCATATAGTCTAATATGTCTAATTTAAAATGAGTGATTAGTTCTGTTCTAAAGTCAATACTACTTTACCAACGGAGGTACCACGACTGCCCGAATGGAAGATATACATCGATTGGCCCTCATCATTGAGGAAGGTTTTAGGAGCAGGCATGAAGGAGTGACTATGACCACCCAAAATCAAATCAATGCCGTGGGTGGCAGCAGCTAACTCTTGGTCGTCTGTATCGTCGGCTGTCAGGATATCATAGCCCAAATGAGAGAGACAAACCACGACATCGCAAGCCTCCTCTTCTCTGAGTTTAACAGCCATAGTGCGCGCGGTCTCTATCGGATCTTTGAAACCAACCCCTTCACACTTATTTAGAGGCACTAAGCCAACCATCTTAGGACTGATACCAAAGAGACCGATGCGTACACCTTTACGTTCTATCACCAAATAGGGTTTGACAATTCCCTCTAAAGGCGTACCTGTAAAATCATAGTTTGAGCATACCACAGGAAAATTGGCCATACGGAAGAGACGAGCCATATTCTCCAAGCCAAAGTCAAACTCATGGTTACCAATTGTCATCGCCGTATAACCCATGGCATTCATGGCTGCAATCTCTGCATCTCCCTTGAAGAGATTATAATAAGGAGTACCTTGTGAGAAGTCTCCACAATCTACAAGCAACAGATCTGAATCGACGCGACGCATAGAGTCAACCAACGCCATGCGGCGTACCACGCCACCTTGACCCGCATTTCGGTCTGCCGCTTTATTAGGCAACGGCTCCATTCTACTGTGGGTATCACTGGTGTGCAAGAACATCAACTCCTTAGTAAGCGGTGCGGAGATGGCCATCTCAACCACTTTTTCTTGAACGACGCGTCCCTCTATCTTCGAAGTGATTTTCACTTTATTTTTCGTGCTTCGCTTGACATAATCCAAGAAAAGATCACGCAAAGTCAAATCCGGATAGGCCTGAATGGTTTCATACTGAGCCAATGAAGGCATCGCATCATTACCCGCAGCGAGATAATCTATCGTTCCTATGGTATAGATCGCTTCGGGATCAATGGGCCGTCCATTCACCTCGACAGACTTCAACTTCTTATCAGGTGTGATGACCATGCGCGCACCACTGAGTCCCTCGCCACCACGTGCAGCAATCTCCTCCATAGCCCGCAACAGGACATTACCTTTATAAGTCAATACAACCAACGAATTATCAAATGGCAGAATTTCAAAGATATTCCCCATAGTCAGAGGGCCTTTCGTCAACGCCGAGCGCACGCCACCCATGTTGACCAAGCCAACGTCAGCCTTACGATTAGTAACCTGCTGAACCGCATAACGAAGAACGTCAGCTACCAGGTTAGTAAGTTCACTTTCGGGCCGCACACGGTCCATATCCATAGCCAGTTCGCCCACTACATTGCTCATCATACTGTCCACAACGTGCTTGTAAGGGGTTAAGACCGCCTCTTCTTGAGTTGTTGTGAGGGTATCCCACACACTGTCCACCACCAACTGTTCACCCGTAGCGTTCACCACGTGATAACGCCCTTGACAGGCCAATAGAAAGACGGTAGTCATCAACAAAACACCGCCATACAGCCAGCGGTACATACAAATTCTCATCATGCAAATCGTTTAAAAATTGGCACAAATGTACCTTTAATTTTACAATTAAGCAAAAAATGAATGAAAAAAGAGGCAAACATTTGTGTAACTGCCAAATAATTCGTTACTTTGCGTCCGCTTTCGCGCAATCGCTGTCAGGACGACGAGAGAGCCT
>CAMAMO010000011.1 GCA_945836915.1 uncultured Mediterranea sp. | reverse complement strand
GGGAAACCCTAAGCCCTTTTGTAGGGCGGTAGAGGGTGCAAACAATGGAATGCCCCTTCCCCCCCTTGCAAAATGATGGACTTGAATGCTAATAACTAACCTGTTCTCCCCTTTAAGGGGAGTTAGAGGGGTCTCTTTTAAGGCGAGTTAGGGGTCTCTTAGAGCGAGTTAGAAGAGGGTTGTCCTTATCAAGTTATTAATCATTATATTCTAAATATGTCAATTAAAGAAAATATCAGTCAGGCCGGTCGTGGCCAATGGATGAAATGGGGTGGGGTGACCTTGCTCTATCTGGCTTTTCTCCTTTGGGTGAAGAGCTGGCTTGGGTTGTTGGTGTTGCCTTTGATTTTTGATGCCTATATCTCTCATCTGCTGCCTTGGGGCTGCTGGCGCCAGGCTAAGAGTGAGACGGTTCGCTTCATCATGGGGTGGGTCGATGCGTTGGTCTTCGCCCTGGTGGCAGTCTATTTCGTCAACCTCTATGTCTTCCAGAACTATCAGATTCCCTCGTCATCGCTCGAGAAGTCTCTCTTGGTGGGCGACTTCCTCTTCGTCAGTAAGATGAGCTATGGCCCTCGCGTGCCTCAGACGCCGCTCTCGTTGCCATTAGTGCAGCACACGTTGCCTATCTTCAACAGCAAGTCATACTTAGAGTGGCCTCAATGGGATTACAAGCGCGTAGCGGGCTTCGGCAAGGTGAAGCGTGGAGACATTGTGGTGTTCAACTTCCCTGCTGGTGATACGGTGGCTACCAACTACCAGCAGACCGATTTCTACTCGCTGGCTTACGAGGTGGGGCGTCGCGCCTATCCGGGCAAGATGAACCTCGATTCGCTCTCACCAGCCAATCAGCGCATGGTTTATGACCTCTATTATGCGGCTGGCCGAAAGCAGATCAGACAGAATCCCGCCATCTATGGCGAGGTGGTGACGCGTCCCGTGGATCGCCGCGAGAACTACGTGAAACGCTGTGTAGGCCTGCCCGGTGAGACCTTGGAGATTAAGGATGGCACCATCTATATCGATGGCAAGGAGCAAGCAACTCCCACCGAGGCACAGTTCAACTACTTCGTGCAGACTACTGGTCCGCAGATTCCTCAGGAGATGTTCCGCGAGCTGGGTATCAGCTTAGACGACCAGATGATGATGACGGCTGAAAACGGCTGGGAGGTCACCCTGCAAGAGCTGGGTATGAACCAACGCGACGCACAAGGCCGCTTGCTGCCCGTCTATTACCTCCCCTTGACCCAAGGCATGCACGACACGCTGCTGGCCAACAAGAAGCTGATACGCCGCATCCAGAAGGACAGAGAGACCTTTGGCGGCTACCTCTATCCGCTCAACCTCCACACCCGCTGGACGCGCGACGATTACGGCCCCATCTGGATTCCCGCCAAGGGAGCGACCATCGAGCTGAGCGACGCCAATCTGCCGATTTACGAGCGCTGCATCGAGGCCTACGAAGGCAACCGCCTGGAGCGACGCGAGGATGGCATCTACATCAACGGCGTGAAGAGCGACAGTTACACCTTCCGGATGGACTACTACTGGATGATGGGCGATAACCGCCACAACTCGGCCGACTCGCGCTACTGGGGCTTCGTGCCCGAGGATCACGTGGTAGGCAAGCCCATCGTGGTGTGGCTCTCGCTGGATAAAGACCGTGATTGGTTCGACGGCAAGATTCGCTGGAACCGCTTCTTCAAGTGGGTGGATAAGATTTGATTCACAGCAGAATAGGGTAGGGGTATGGCCAACAAATGGTACCGGCAGAGGGGCGTCAAAGTGGCGCTATGGCTGGCAGCGGTGGTGCTGCTGGTGCTCTTGCTGCGCACCTTTGCTTTCACTACGGCTTATATCCCCTCCAGCGGTATGGAGAACTCGCTCCTCCCCGGCGACCGCATCTTGGTCAACAAATGGAGCTACGGTTTGCGACTGCCCTTCAGCAGTGGCAGAGAGGAGACACGCTGGGGCTTCCGTCAGGGCGAGCGCGGCGATATTGCCCTCTTTCACCATCCCGCTGAGACCCCTTCAATCCCGTTGACTGAGCGCCCACTCTACATTGGTCGCTTGGTAGGGCTGCCGGGCGATACCCTGCTTGTTGACTCTCTCTTCAACCTGCATCAACCGGCCTGGCTGGCCCCTGATTGCCAGCAGCTCTACACCTATCCTCCAGCCAAGGAGCCGCAGATGAAGCGCCTGTTGGCCAGTCAGCAGCTGACGCGTAACCGTCTGTTAGCCAGCGATACCGCACGCCATATCCGCAGCTTCAGCCGCTACGAATACTATCTGTTAGAGCAAGCCTCGGCCAACTGCAACGAGTGGCTTCAGCCGTTAAGTAGGGTAGAGAGCGACTCCCTGCTGCGCCCCTTGGTTGTGCCCAAGCGAGGTGTTTCCGTAGAGGTCACTCCATGGAATATCACCCTGCTCAGAAACACCTTAGTTCTTCACGAGCGGCGCCAAGCTACCATTGACAAGGGTGAGCTCCTCATCGACGGCAAGTCCGTCAAGCGATGCACCTTCACACAGGATTACTACTGGGTAGGGACCAACAACCCCATCAACCTCAGTGATTCCAGGCTCTTCGGCTTCGTGCCCCACAGCCACCTGATTGGTCGCGCCACCCGCATCTGGTTCTCCCAACAACCCGGTCAAGGCGTCTTCAAAGGCTACCGCTGGAACCGGGTCAATATGAAGGTATTTTAGTTGAAAAGTTAGCAAGGAGGGTCTATGATACTGTTATCCACCGCCTATTTGGCACCGATACATTACTACGCAAAACTCTTCGCCTCGGACGAGGTGATGATTGAGCAGATGGATCACTACGTGAAGCAAACCTATCGCAACCGCTGTGTGATAGCGGCACCTGACGGGCCGCTCGCTCTGACCATCCCTACGGTGAAGCCTGATACCGAAAAGGCCCCCGTGCGCGATATCCGCATCAGCGACCACGGCAACTGGCGCCATCTGCACTGGAATGCGTTGGTCTCAGCCTACAACCACACCCCCTATTTCGAGTATTATCGCGACGACTTCGCCCCCTTCTACGAAGAGAAACGCTACACCTTCTTGGTGGATTACAACGAGGCGCTGATGCAGCTGGTTTGCGACCTTATCGACCTGCATCCGAAGGTGGTTCGAAGCTCCTTCTATCGGCCTCAGGCTCCTCAGGGCGTTGAGGATTACCGCGAACGCATCCATCCCAAGCTCCCCTTCCACGAGGCCGATGCCACCTTCCGTTCCGTGCCCTATTACCAAGTCTTCCAAGAGCGCCTCGGCTTCCTGCCCAATCTCAGCATCGTCGACCTCCTCTTTAACATGGGGCCCGAGTCGCTCATCGTGCTGCAACAGAGCCTTCTGGCAAAATAACAGTTGCAAATTGCTCTTTACGACTCCCATTTCACGCTAAATTGCCTTTATAACGTATAAATACATTTAAATTGCGGCGTATTAGGCTTATTATTATAAAGATAGTTTGCTTTTAAAATGCACAATCTCTAATTTTGGAGTCCCAATCAAGTATTTATCTGCTGTTATATTACACAAAACCATGAAAAAAAGAGCTTATCTACCGGCTGTCTTTATCGTAGTCATGTCACTGATTTCCTGTTCTGATTCGGATGTCTATACCGGTGAAGAGAAACCTAAGGCATATTCTGATTTTAACTATTCTACCGTTAGCCCTGGTGTGCAACTTGACTTGGCCTACGAGCATACGGGTGTAGAGGCCAAGGTCTATTTTGAACTCTACGACCAGAATCCAGTCAATGAAACGGAGTACACCTACGTAAAGCGCGAAGGCGTTAAGCCGCTATTTACAGCTTATACCGATGTGAAGGGTCAATATAAAGGCAACGTCAAACTGCCAGCGTATGCACAAAAGGTGTGGATTTATGCGCCTGGCTTCTATGCCCGTACGTTGATAGAGGCTGAGGTAAAAGGCGGCTCCATTAAAGCTACTGATGCAGAGAATAGCGTGATGACGCGTGTGGTGACGGCAACAGATAAGCCCTTCTACTGTCTTTATGATCCCGATGCCCCCTCGCGGCCCAATGAGTACAAGGATTTTGATTGGAAGCGCTGGCTGGGTGAGTATGATATCTACCGCAACGGTGAAATTCAGTATCTCTGTACAAACGATGAACTGAAGATTCAGAACTCAGGCGAGCTCTATACAGCCCATGCTCAGGTGCTCAATATAAGCGAAACCTGCCCTGAGCAATATCGCAGCTACACCGACCTGTACGTCAATGAACCGGCCGAGGTAGCTGTTACCTTCCTGGCTCAGAATACTTGCTGGAACTGCTCGATGGGCTATTATTACTATAAGGATGGCCAGAAACCCAACTCCTTAAAAGAGGCCGAGGTTATTATGCTCTTTCCTAATACGCAGGATGGCCTGTGGGAAAAGAGCGTAGGCGAAGCTAAAAAATGCGCCGGCATTGAGCGAGGCACCTGTGTGCAGTTGATGTACTATCCCCATATCGCCGAAGGCAGTATGGAGGGCGCTACAACCGCTTTCCCTGCCGATACACGTATCGGCTTCGTACTGGCAAATAACGCCTGGGGCAACCGTATAGGCCGCTTCAATAGCCACAAGCGCTACCGCGCAGCCACCTCAGCCGGACTTAGCCAAAACAACAGCGGAGTAGTTTATCAGACGCCACGCACGGCGGCTTATCGCTATGGAGACCAGGTCATGATTTCGTTTGAGGACCATATAGACGATGAGAACTTCAGCGACGTAGTGATTACCATGAAGTCGAACCCCATCAAGGCTATCACCAATGTGCCCGTTGTGGACGATGAGAAAGGTACCGTCAGCACTCTTGAGCTACGTGGTATCTATGCTTTCGAAGACCTCTGGCCCAGCAAGGGCGACTATGACATGAATGACGTCGTAGTGCGTTATGATCATGAGAAAATCTTCAACCGACGCGGTCAGCTGGTGGGTGAGTCGTTTATATTCAAGACTTTTGAGAACTTTGCCGCTAACACCAATGGTTTAGCCTTCAAACTGAAGCCTGTTGCAGCCGGAACAACCCAATGCGCTGTCCGCACAGGTAGCAGCAGCGAGTTTGAACCAGCCGTCTTTGACTATGAACAGGGCGAGAAGGTCTATCTGTTGACAGACAATGTAGCCAAATCAATTGGTACTGAGTTCAAGGTGACGCTGAATTATGATTCACCGATAACCTCCGGAGAGTCAGAGGTTGATCCCTTCATCTTCCGCAACGAGGCCAATGGCAAGCGCTGGGAGGTCCATCTGCCTCAGCAGGCCCCCACATCAAAGATGGATAGCTCTTATTTCGGCACTCACGATGACGCTTCGCGTCCCTCGCAGAACCTCTACTACGTCCGCTCTGGTAACTATCCGTTCGCTTTTTACTTGGCCGGAGCTAATGAAAACGATATTGCTCCGATGCTTCTCCGTAGCAACGAATCCAAGCCCGTAGATCAGCTCTTCAACGGCTACAAAGCGTGGGTAGAAAGCAACGGTACCACAAACACCGACTGGTACAAGAGGTAAGCTAAGGATTTTTAATCCAAATAGTTAGACCAGATGCCAAAATCTTATAGCAGAAACGGTTTACGCCTTCTTGCGGCCGTAGATGAACATGAAATAGAGGCCGATGAGGACGAACGGGACGCTGAGCCATTGGCCCATGTTGAAGGTCATGCCATCCTCGAAGCTGACCTGATTCTCCTTGAGGAACTCTACGAAGAAGCGGAAGGTGAAGATCTCCGTCAGGCAGAGGCCGAAGAAGAAGCCTTGACGATAGCCCGAACCGAGGTAGGAGAGGAGCTGCTTGCTTTGTGAGGCTGGCTTCTTCTGGCTGAAATCGGTTCGAACGCCGTTTGAAGCGCATTCGTTGGGCGTAATGCCCGCTTCGGCCATGGAGCGTTTCATTCCACGGCGGTAGAGCCAGATCATGCCGATGAAGAAGATGAAGTAGGCCAAGGCCTCATAGAGCTGGGCCGGGTGGCGCGGAAGGTTATCGACGCGCTCGAAGACGAAAGCCCAAGGCATATTGGTGGGGCGACCGATAATTTCGCTGTTCATCAGGTTGGCCAGACGGATGCAGCAAGCGGTGATGGGAGTGGCTACGGCAATCATGTCGAGCACATCCATGTAGTGAATCTTGGTCTTGCGGCAGTAGAGCCAGAGGGCAACGATGAGTCCCAAGGTGCCACCATGACTGGCCAGACCCTCATAGCCCGTCCAGCGCCAACCGCCATCGGGCAGGAACTTGACTGGCAACAGCATCTCAGCAACATGATTCAGGTAATAATCGGGTTGATAGAAGAGGCAGTGACCCAAGCGAGCACCGACCAGAATGCCGATAAAGCAGTAGAAGAAGAGAGGCTCAAACTTCTCGTTAGCAATGCGGCGGTCGCGGTACTGACGTTGCACAATCAGGTAAGCCAAGGCCAAACCAACCAGCCACAACAAGCCATAATAACGGATAGGCAATGTGCCAAACAAGGAGAATAACTCCGGATCAGGATTCCAGTGGATCATTTTATATCAATTACATTAATCACTAACAACTAATCACTAATCCAGCGCTTTTCTCAGCACCTCTTCCATTTCGTTTTTGTAGATGCCGGCTTCGTGTACCTTTTCTTCGTCGATGTAGAAGGTGGGCACGTAGTAATAGTCGTACTGGTCGGCAATCTCAGGGTGTTGGCTCTCTTCGATGGTCTCAATGTCGATGCTGGCCAGTTCGGGATGCTCAGCTTTCAGTTCCTCAATATACTGGAAGGCCCGCTTGCAAAAGGGGCAGTGCTCCAGGTAGAACATTTTCATCTTTTTCATATCATTCTCTGTTTTTATGGTTATCACTCTCACATAGGGACTCTATGGGTTTGGCCATATGGCAATCCATTCTTGCGCTACAAAAGTAGTTATTTTCCCTTTATAACCCTATCAATCGGCCTATTGTTTTTTCGTTTTCCCCTCTTTTTCTATGTTTAGCGGCTTAAAAGCGCCTCTTTATTTATCAATTTCACAAATTGCGAAGTTCGGAAAACCAAGCGGGAGGGTTTGACCAACTACAAAGCTTCGCAACGCTGATTGTACTAGCCAAACGGGTGGTTTGATGCGAAAATATGGGCTTACTCCGTCTGATTTCTTCGCATTTGCTTGCTGATTTACCCTTTTCTTGTTACCTTTGTACGTTATCTTTTAGGTTATCCACTTTTGTGGATAGAGTTAACCACTCCTGTGGATAGAGTTATCCACAGATGTGGATAGCTTTACCCACTTAGGTGGATAGCCTGGAAGAGCGGCTACTGAAGATTGTAAAGTCTAATACTTGATCTTCTGGGTGCTATTGTCTTACCTTAAATGATTGCTTATGTCGATACGTTACAGTTGGTACAAAAATCCTCAGCTCAAGGCGGGTGAGGAGAGAGAAGGGCTGCATCCACGCCCCTTGTTTAATGGAATGGCGGATACTGATAGCCTGGCTAAGGAGATTGAAAATGCCACTTCGCTCACCGAGAGTGATGTCAAGGCGGTTCTGATGGCTTTGAGCCGTGCGGTGGGCAATTCGTTGGCGCAAGGCGAGCAGGTGCATCTCGACGGACTGGGCTACTTTATGCCCACGCTAACCGCGGAAGGAAAGGTGACTGAGGAGATGCCGCTGCGTGAACGGAGCCGCAAGGTACGTTTCAAGGGCATCAGCTTCCGCGCTGACAGTGAACTGCAGAGCCACATCGGCCCCGTGCATTTTGACTACGTCAATCAGAGCGAGCCCTCCGGACTTCCCACCGATGACGAGATAGAGGCGTTACTCACCACGTACTTCGCCCAAAACCAGTTCCTCAGCCGAAAGAGTTTAGAGACCCTTTGCCGTATCCGCACCACCACAGCCATTCGCCTCCTTCGCCGCTTGCAAGATGAAGGCCACCTCATCAACCGAGGTACGCGCCAGCAGCCTATCTACCAACCTGCTCCCGGCCACTTCGGTCAGTAGCAGCTGCATCGATAGATGCTTATGAAACAAAGGTAGAAAGCCAGCTCGCAGAGCAGAAACGTGGCTCCGCAGCAGTCGCCTGTATAGCCTTGCAGACGTCGTTTCATCAAGCGAACCAACAGAACAAACAGAGCTATCGGAGCGATGCAGCAAATCCACAAGTGGCTTGGTAACAGTAGCCATGCCGGCAGCAAGCCGCCCATCAAATTGATCACCCTTTCGTAGCCGTTCATCCGGTTATAGACCACTTTGGCTTTGCTCTCTGCTTCCTTACGGGCATAAGGCATGACGTTTATCAGCTGTGACGCAATCAATTTCCCCAGGCTATCGCCACAGAATACCATGATACAGAGCTGTAGAAGCGGCAAACAGGCCAACTGCACCATCAGCAAGAAGTAGATAATCAGTGCGATGACGCCATAGGTGCCGATGTGAGAATCTTTCATGATAGCGAGTATCCGCTCGCGGCTTGTTCCTCCGCCAAATCCGTCGAAGAAATCGGCCAGACCATCCTCGTGCAAACAACCGGTAACCAATAGTCGGGAAACGATAGCCACTATCCAGGCGATGGTAATGGGCATCACCTGAGCGGCCAGCCATAAGGTTCCTGCCATGATACCGCCCGTTAGCCAGCCAACCAGCGGCCAGTAGGGGACCACCCGTTTAAAACATGCCGAGGGGACCTCTTTCAGCCTCCAGAAGGGGAGGCGGGTAAAGAAGATAAGCGCTGCTAACAGATTCATGGCTTAAAAATATTTGGTAATTGAGGCGCCTGTAAAGCTATCCATTTCGTTAATCATTCGTACGGCAGAATCCAGGATTGGATAGGCGCAAATGGCACCGGTACCTTCACCCAATCGCAAACCTAAATTCAAGAGAGGATGCACCTGCAAGGCCTCCAGCACCAAGCGATGTCCTGCTTCGTCTCCACAATGGCCAAAGATGGCGTAATGCAGTACGTCAGGATAAAGCTTGCTGGCTGCCAAGATGCAATTGGTCATGATGAAACCGTCAATCAATAGTATCATCTTCAGTTCGGCAGCTTGGAGCATGGCACCTACGGCCATGACCATTTCGTAACCACCAAAATAACGGATGATATCGAGCGTAGAGCCATCACCCGAATAGTTTTCGAACGCCCTTCGAAGAACGTTGTATTTGTGTCGTATGCCCTCGTTGTCCAGTCCGCTTCCGGCGCCTACGCATTGCTCTAATGGAATGCCGGTCAAACAGCTCATCCATAGCGACGAGGCCGAGGTATTGGCAATGCCCATCTCTCCGAAACTCAATACGTTACTTCCCTCTTGGTGACATTGGCGTACAATCTCGGCTCCATAGGCTATGCAGCGATTCATCTCCTCGTCGGTCATGGCCGCTTCGTAAAGGAAGTTCCGGGTGCCTCTGCCTATTTTCCTATCGATGATACCTCGATTGGTAGGCAAGTCATAATCCACACCCGCATCCACCACCTTCAGCCGGAATCCGTGCTGTCTGCAGAGGAAGTTCACCCCTCCGTTGCCTTGGGTGAAGTGAATGGTCTGTTGCCAGGTTACCTCGCGCGGCGATGCGCTGACACCTTCCGCTTCGATGCCATGGTCGGCGCAGAAGATGATATTTTGTGGGCACTTTAAGGTCGGGGATAGAGACTGTTGAATCAAACCGACTTGCAGCGCCAGTTCTTCCAGTCTGCCTAATGAACCTTTCGGTTTGGTTAGATTATCTATTTTGCAACGCAGGGGCATTTGCAACGAAAGGTCAGGGCGTTCAATTTGAAATGTTTTCATTCTCTACTTGATTTTCATTGGTATTCCACAAACCATGAGTGTGACTTCGTCGGCACAAGAGGCGATGTATTGATTCATCCACCCTTGCATATCGGTGAATTTTCGTTGTAGTTCATTCTCTGAGGTCCCTCCCATACCAATCTCGTTGGTCACGAAGATAAAGGTTGCTTCTTGGTTGATGAAGCGATCAAACTCCTGCTTAACCGCTTCAAGAGCCTGTGAGACATGACCTTGCGATTCGTAGAAAAAGTTTGTACACCATAGAGTGACGCAGTCTATCAGTATGACTCGGCCGCTCAGATGGTGTTTACTCAGTGCCTTCTCCTCTTCAATGTTGGTCCATTCGGGCCCGCGAGCTTGTTGGTGGCGCACGACGCGTTGGCGGAACTCTTCGTCCCACACATGGGCGGTAGCCAGATAGACAGGGTTTGGCGAGAGGCTTAAGGCCAACCTTTCCGCATACGCACTTTTACCCGACCGGGCACCTCCGGTAATCAGTATGATTCGTTTCATCTCTCTTTATATAATTAAGTAGCACATCACCAGCCCCATCATCATGGCTTCGGCTATGCGATTGATGCGCACCGCTGTTTTCATATCTTCAATGGTCAAGAGGCGGTCGTTCTGACCAATGAAAGGCTTCCACACCTCGGTACCGAAATAGTGGTGCGGACCGCCAAACCTACAATTCAAGATACCTGCCAATGCCGCTTCGGGGTAGCCCGAATTCGGACTGGCGTGTAGGTTTCCATTTCTCCATACGAAGCCGAGTAAAGTCACTTTTCCAGATGCTATAACCATCAGGCATGCCGTCAGTCTGGCCGGAATGAAATTGGCTACATCGTCCATTCGAGCTGCAAAGCAACCAAACTCCTTATAACGCGCGTTGCGGTAACCTATCATCGAGTCGAGTGTATTCACCATTTTATAGGCCAACATACCTGGTACGCCACCCACCGCATACCAGAACAAGGGAGCTATCACCCCGTCGCTTAAGTTCTCAGCTAAGGTCTCCAGTGCCGCCGTGCGTACCTCTTGGGCCGAGAGTTCAGAGGTATCACGACCCACAATACGAGCCACCTGCTCTCTTCCCTCTTCCAACGAGCGATCCACAGCTTTGAATACCTCTCGCACTTCGCGTATCAAGGTGGTACCCGCTAAGCCATAGAATATCAGCAAAACAGAGAGTGGCAGTGCGATGAAGCCCTCCATCCAATGGAGTAGTAACGCTGTTGTCAGATAGGTTCCCACCACCAGAATCAGGGCAAGCAAGGCGCCTTTTAGCATCCGGTGCTCTCCGTTGTTCCAAGCCTTTTCACCTTTGGAAATCAATCTCCCAAAGCCTACTATCGGATGTGGCCATCCGGCCGGATCGCCCAGGCAGATATCCATGACCCATGCCAACAACAGTGGCAAGACCCCCATCAATCCTTCCATAACTCTACGCTTTCAACCACTGTTCAATCGCTTCCACCAGCCGGTCATTCTCTTCGGGAGTTTGTGTAGCGATGCGGAAATATCGCTCATCCAATCCTTCAAAGTTGGATGCATCACGTATTAATAGCCCATGTTCCTCCGCCAGATAGGCCTTCAGTGCCGATGCCTTGCCGAAACGCAGCCTGACTATCATGAAGTGAGTCTCCGTTTCCCATACATCCATCGCTCCTAAAGCCAGTAATCTCTCTCGCAGTCGGTTTGTCTCTTTCAGATAGGCAGTCAAGTTGATTGTCGCTTCAGCGGGATGTTGCAGCAGGTATAATCCCGCTTGAATAGCCAACTGATTAACCGACCAAGGCATGCGATTCGTGCGGATTCTGTCAAGCAAGCCCTTACATCCCGTCAGATAGCCCAAACGCACCCCAGGTATGGCATACCGTTTGGTGATGGAGTGAAGCAGCAAGAGGTGAGGGTAGGAGATGGCTTCAGACGCGGTAAAGAGAGGGGCCATTGTAAAATATTCGTACGACTGATCGATGATAAAACAGACGTTTGGATTCCGCTCGATTAGTGCCTTCAGCCACGCCTTCTTCACCACGCCTCCCGTTGGGTTATTGGGGTTGCAGAGCCACAACATACGGATGTCAGAAGGCAACCGATACCCCTCCTTTTCAGTAGGTAGCATAAACAGTGAAGAGACCCGATGCCCGTGCATCTGACAGGCATCGGCATATTCACTGAATGTAGGCTGATAAATAGCTGTACGGGTGCCCCGAAACGTCTGTGCAATCAGGTAGATTGCTTCTGTCACTCCATTGGTTACACACACCTCTTTCGGTTGCAAGCGGAGCTGTTTGGCCAGTCCCGCTTCTAATGTAAACGGTTCCGGCTCAGGGTAGCTGCCTATCTGGTCCATACAGGCGCACAAATGCCTTTTAAGTCCAGTCAGCTCCACTCGTCCGAAAACGTTCGAGCTGAAATTGGCCGCTATGGGGCTACCATAATGGTAAGCATCATCGCCATGTCCGTTAATCATCTTCTATTGGCTATTCAGACGTTGAATCTAAAGTGCATGATGTCGCCATCCTGTACCACATACTCTTTGCCCTCTACGCCCATTTTGCCAGCTTCGCGTACGGCAGCCTCACTACCATATTTGATGTAGTCATCGTATTTGATGACCTCGGCACGGATGAAGCCTTTCTCAAAGTCGGTGTGAATCACGCCGGCGCATTGAGGCGCTTTCCAGCCCTTGTGGTAGGTCCAAGCCTTCACCTCCATCTCGCCTGCGGTGATGAAGGTTTCCAGATTCAAGAGGCTGTAGATGGCCTTGATGAGGCGGTTGCAACCACTCTCCTTCAGACCCAGATCCTCTAAGAACATCTGCTTCTCTTCGTAGGTCTCCAGTTCGGCAATATCGGCCTCGGTCTGAGCGGAGATAACCATCAGCTGGGCCTCTTCACCCTGAATGGCTTCGCGCACCTGCTCCACGTAGGCGTTGCCGGTGGCGGCGCTGGCATCGTCCACGTTGCAGACGTAGAGTACTGGCTTCGTAGTGAGCAGGAACATCTGCTTCGCGGCACTCTCTTCATCCTCGTTTTGAAGCGCTACGGTGCGGGCGCTGCGACCCTGCTCTAAGGCCTCTTTATAGCGCAGCAACAGGTCGAGCTCTACCTTGGCGGCTTTATCGCCACCTACTTTGGCTACCTTCTCCACACGCTTGATGCGGTTCTCTACCGTCTCCAGGTCCTTGAGTTGCAGCTCGGTGTCGATAATCTCCTTATCGCGCACGGGGTTGACTGAGCCGTCCACGTGTACAATGTTACCGTTGTCGAAGCAGCGCAGCACGTGGATAATCGCGTCGCACTCGCGGATGTTGCCAAGGAACTGGTTGCCCAATCCTTCGCCCTTGCTGGCTCCCTTCACCAAGCCGGCGATATCCACAATATCGCAGACGGCGGGAACGATGCGTCCTGGGTGAACCAGTTCGGCCAGACGGGTGAGGCGCTCATCGGGTACAGACACTTGACCTAACTGTGCGTCGATGGTACAGAAAGGGAAATTGGCTGCCTGGGCTTTGGCGCTGCTCAGACAGTTGAAAAGAGTGGATTTACCTACGTTAGGCAGTCCTACAATTCCTGCTTTTAATGCCATAATCTATTTCGTTTTATTTTTATTATTTACTTCTTTGATGTCGTACGACGCGTTGGCATGGGGCAACGCGTACGTTTCAGAGCGCAAAATTACGATAAATCAGCGGCATATCTGCTATTTAGGCCGAGAAAGTTTACTTTTCTCTACCGAAAGAGATAAAAAAAGCCGAAATGCATCACGCACTTCGGCTTCAGGTAAAAAGGTTTTGTATTTTTCGTTATGAGATTGTTAACACTATGTAGTGAAGGTTGGAATTACATGTTGGGGTTGTCGATTGTAACCGTCATTTCGGGCACCAGGATGTAATCTTTCTTGCGGTTGTTCCACTTGTAGTAGGTGGTGGTGATACTCTTGCCTTGGTAGCTGTAGCGCATGCACATCTCCTTCTTCCATTCCATGCCGTCCCATTTCAGCGATTCGCTTTCAATCATACGGTTCTGCTCGTCGTACTTGTAGTTGTACTTCAGGTAGTTGGTCAATACACCGTTGTCAGACTTGTAGATGGTTTCACCAACTTTCAATCCGTTAGCCTCTTCGATGTTGTAGACCAGATTGCTCTTGTTGTCAGCCATTGCATTGACGCCACAAACTACTACGAAAACGGCAAAAAGGATTGCCTTGATTGTCATTGTTACTTTCATTTTAAATTCTATTTCTTAGGGGTTTTACTTTCTTTTTTCTACTTGCTTTTGCTAAAAGCGCCGCAAAGGTACGCTCTTTTTCTTTTCAAACAATAGTTATCGTGGAATATTTTGTCATTATGTCAACTGTTGTATCGCATCATTCCTTTCCTTTTGTACAGAAATAAAGAAGAAAGTGACTGAAACATTTCGTTCCAGTCACTTTCTCCTGTCAAGTTGAACAACTTTCAATTTGAAACTATGCCTTTCTGCTTCTAAGTTAAAGATTCTAAACAACTGGATTAATGGGCTTCCAACCAGTTCTTACCCCATCCAAAATCGGCTCTGAGAGGGATTTGCATGGGATAAGCGCGCTCCATCTCTTCGATGACAATCTGTTGAACTTGCCCCATTTCCTCCTCGGGCACGCTGAAATTGAGTTCGTCGTGGACCTGGAGGATAAGTTTTGCTTTCAAATTGTTACTTTGGAAGCGCTCATAGATGCGTGCCATGGCCACTTTGATGATATCGGCAGCGCTGCCCTGGATGGGGGCGTTGATGGCGTTGCGCTCTGCATAGCCGCGCACGGTAGCGTTATGCGAGCTGATATCAGGCAGGTAGCGTTTGCGGTTGAAGATGGTCTCTACATAGCCCTTCTCGCGCGCCTGATCGATACTTTCATTCATGTACTCCTTAATACGTGGGTAGGAGGCGAAGTATTCATCGATAAGCGTCTTGGCCTCGGCGCGCGGCACGTTCATTCGCTCAGCCAAACCGAAGGTGGAGATGCCATAAATGATACCGAAATTAGCGGTCTTGGCTTTGCGACGCATGTCAGATGTCACCTCCTCGGGCGCTACCTTGAAGACCTTGGCAGCGGTGGCGGTGTGGATGTCGTCGCCCTGACGGAAGGCTTCAATCATGTGGGGGTCGCCACTCAGGTGGGCCATCAGGCGAAGTTCAATCTGTGAGTAGTCGGCCGAGAAGAAGCGGCACCCTTCATCGGGGATAAAGGCTTTGCGTATCTCTTTGCCATCCTCGTCGCGAATGGGGATGTTCTGCAGATTGGGGTTGCTCGAACTGAGGCGACCCGTGCTGGTTACGGCCTGGTTGAACGAGGAGTGGATGCGTCCGGTGCGTGGATTAATCAGTTGAGGTAGGGTGTCGATGTAGGTGCTGAGCAGCTTCTTTATGCCGCGGTAGTCCAGAATCTTGCCAACTATCTCGTGCTTGTTGCGTAGGCTCTCCAGCACCTCTTCGTTGGTGACGTACTGTCCCCCCTTGGTCTTCTTCGCCTTCTCTACAATCTTCAGTTTGTCGAAGAGCACCTCGCCCACCTGCTTAGGCGAGCTGATGTTAAATGGTGTACCAGCCAGCTCATAAATGGCTTGCTCAATCTCAGCGAGGCGGTTGCTGAAGTGGATGGAGGATTGCTTCAGCGAGTCGGTATCGATGCGCACGCCGTTGCGTTCCATGCTCACCAATACGGGCACTAGCGGCATCTCAATCTCATAGAAAAGCTTCTCCACACCAGCCCTCTTCAGCTCCTTCTCTAAGACGTTTTTCAGCTTCAACGTAATGTCTGCATCTTCGCAAGCGTAGAGATAGACCTCCTCAGGCTGGAGGTCGCGCATGCTCAACTGCTTCTTTCCCTTCGCGCCGATTAGTTCGTCAATGTGGATGGTTTGGTAGTTGAGGTAGATTTCGGCCAGGTAGTCCATGTTGTGACGCAACTCGGGTTGGAGGACGTAGTGAGCCAAGAGGGTGTCGAACAGCGGACCGCGCACCTGTATCTCATAGTTGGCCAGCACAATCATGTCATACTTGATATTTTGACCAATTTTAAGCGTTGAAGGATTTTCAAAGAGAGGTTTAAACTCGTTTACTATTTTTAAGGCCTCTTCACGATTTGATGGAATAGGGATGTAAAAGGCCTCGTTTTCCTCTACGGCGAGGCTGATTCCCACCAGTTCTGCGTTCATCGGTTCGGTGCTTGTGGTCTCCGTATCTAACGTGAGAATTTCCGATGTCCGCAATTTTTGAAGAATTTCCAATCTTTTCTCTTGGGTATCAATCAGTTGGTAGTTCACTTCGCCCTGATTTAAGGCCTTGAGATTTCGATTTTCCTCATTGCCTGTCCCCCCGTCGGGAAATATCGCAAACAGATTGCCTTCCGTCGCGGTGGCGTTGCTTGCTCCATTCTCCTCTTTCGATGGCTTGGCTTCCTCTCCACCAAAGAGCGTTCCGGCAAAGAGGTCCATCGAGGTTTGAGCCGAGGCTTTCGCGGCCTTGCCCATTTTGGCACTCGGGCTCACTGTTTGCGGCTTGGCCTGTTGGCTCAATGAGGCGCCATCGAATTTGCGTTGTATCAAAGTACGGAACTCCAACTCTTCGAAGAGCGCGCGCAGGGTGGGGGAGTCTGGCTCTTCGCGCACCAACTTCTCCATATCTAACGTAATGGGTACGTCGGTCTTGATGGTGGCCAAGAATTTGCTGAACTTTATCTGCTCTACATTCTCCTCCACCTTTTTCTTCAGCGCACCCTTCAGTTGGTCGGTGTGAGCTAACAACTGGTCAATGCCGCCAAACTCTGCAATCAACTTCTGCGCTGTCTTCTCGCCTACGCCCGGACAGCCAGGGATGTTGTCGCTGGCATCGCCCATCAGTCCCAGGATGTCAATCATCTGCTTGGTGTCAGTCAGGCCATACTTCGCCTTCACCTCTTCCGTGCCCATCACTTCAAAACCGCCGCTATGCTTCGGGCGATACATGAAGACATGCTCTTGCACCAACTGCCCGTAATCCTTATCCGGCGTCATCATGTAGGTGGTGATTCCGCGCTCAGCTGCTTGCGTAGCCAACGTACCGATTACGTCATCGGCCTCAAAGCCACTCACCTCTAATATAGGAATGCGGTAAGCCTCGATAATCTGCTTGATAAGCGGCACACTTGCCCTGATTACCTCGGGAGTCTCCTCGCGTTGTGCCTTGTACTGTTCGTATGCCTCATGGCGGAAGGTCGGTCCTGAGGGGTCGAATGCCACTCCGATGTGGGTGGGGTTCTCGTTCTTCAACACCTCCTCAAGCGTGGTGACGAAGCCCAATATGGCTGACGTATTGAAGCCTTTCGAGTTGATACGCGGACTCTTGATGAATCCATAATAGGCCCTGTAAATTAGGGCATAAGCGTCGAGTAAGAAGAGTTTATCCATGATTTTATGTTATTTCTTTCTATTTTTCTTCGTAAAAGTACAAAAAAATACGTAATTAGCCGTTTTATTGCTAATTTTGTGGCCAAATTAAGATGAATTATGGAAAAAACCTCTTTGATTGCCTCTCCGATAGCCGCCGAAATGGAGCAGTTTCGTACGCTTTTCAGCCATTCGCTGATGGGTGATAATCCGTTGCTAAATGCTGTAACGGAACACATCATGCAGCGCAGCGGAAAGATGATGCGTCCGATGCTGGTTCTTCTTTTGGCCAAACTCTTGGGCGAGGTGAATGAGGTCACTCACCGTGCGGCTGTTTCATTGGAACTGCTTCATAACGCCAGCTTGGTGCACGATGACGTAGTGGATGATAGCGACAAGCGCCGCGGACAGCTCTCTGTCAATGCGCTTTTCAATAATAAGGTGGCTGTGCTTTCAGGCGACTATCTGCTGGCTTCAGCGCTGGTTCAAGTGGCTACTTCTCGCCATTTAGGGATAATAGCCCTCGTTTCTAAATTGGGTCAGGACTTGAGTGACGGTGAGTTGCTGCAGCTTTCGAACATAGGGCAAGAGAACTTTGACGAATCGGTCTATTATCAAGTGATTCGCAAGAAGACGGCCGTTCTATTCGCTGCCTGTACTGAGGCGGGTGCACTCTCTGTAGCCGCCGATCCTTCAACGGTAGAGAAGGCACGACAGTTTGGTGAACTCATCGGCCTCTGTTTCCAGATTAAGGATGATATCTTTGATTACTACGATAACAACATTGGCAAGCCCACTGGCAACGATATGAAGGAGGGTAAACTGACGCTTCCTGTGCTTTATGCGCTTAATCATACGGCCGACGAGGAGGCTAAGTCCATCGCCCTGCGTGTCAAACGTGGCGAGGCTACCCCCGATGAAATGGCCTATTTGGTTGAGTTTGCCAAGACTCATGGTGGCATAGCCTATGCTGAAGAGCAGATGATGGCGTTGCATCAACAGGCCCACTCGTTCCTCGACGCTTACCCCGATTCACCCATCAAAACGGCCCTTCAAACTTACCTTGACGTGGTGGTTAATCGGACAAAATAAATATCGGTTTTAACAGAAAGAGAGTGACTCACCGCCTCCTAACACAACGGAAGGGATGAGTCACTCTTCTTTTTTGCCTCCCTCTTCTGCGAATCTCTCCCTTTTTAATAGGGTAGTAAGTGGGGGCGTTTTTAATAGAGTAAGACGGGGTCTTTTTACATTCGGGTAGTAAGGGGCTGTTAGAAGAACTTCGTCTCGCTACCTACAATCTCACTCAGCAGCAGATTAGCCAGGCGGCTGGTGCCCAAACGGAAGAGTTGGTTGTTGAGCCACTCTTCACCCAATACCTCTTTGACGATGGTGTAGTAGGCTACGGCATCATCTACGGTATTGATGCCACCGGCAGGCTTGAAGCCCACCTTGCGGCCCGTCTCCAAGTAGTACTCTTTAATGGCTTGACACATCACGTAGGCAGCCTCTGGCGTAGCGGCCGGTTGCTGTTTACCGGTGCTTGTCTTAATGAAATCGGCCCCTGAATACATCGATAAAATGGAGGCTTTTTTGATGTTTTCCGCCGTTTTCAACGCACCGGTTTCAAGTATTACTTTCAGGTGGTGCTCCTTGCAGGTCTCCTTGATTTCGCTGATTTCATCGCACACACTCTCATAGTCGCCTACCAGGAATTTGCCTACGGAGAGGACAATGTCAATCTCGTCTGCACCGTCCATCAGCGCCAGCGAGGTCTCTGCAATCTTCACTTCTGTAAAGGTCTGTGAGGAGGGAAATCCAGCCGATACGCAGGCAATCTTCACCTCCTCGACTTCCAGGGTGTCCTTTACAATCTCTGCAAAACAGGGATAGACGCAGATGGCTGCCACATTCTTCAGGTCGGGGTAGTTCTCCTCAAAGCGGTTCACTTTTTGCGTAAAACGCATCACGCTCTCATCGCTGTCGGTGGTGTTGAGGGTGGTCAAATCAATGCAGTTGAAGAGGAATTTCAGCACCTCTTCTTTGCGGTTACCTGCTGCTTTAGCCTCCAGAATAGTCTTCACCTGCTTGGCTACCTCTTCATCGTTGAGCGATGTGTTGTACTTGGCCAATGCCAAGTCGTACTGACTCTTTTGCGATTGGTTATTCTCCATAATCTTTTAGTTTGGGGTTATTTTTATGTCTATCTTTATCTCTGTTCGTCTTCTTTTCGAAGCTTGTTCTAAGGGCATTCGTCAGGTCAACACCCGTTTGATTGGCTAAGCAAATCAGCACCCATAGGATGTCGGCCATCTCCTCGTCGAGGTTCTCTTTCTCCCCAGCTTTGAAGGATTGGTCGCCATACTTACGGGCCATTACGCGGGCCAATTCGCCCACCTCTTCGGTCAGTATGGCCATATTGGTCAGTTCGCTGAAATAGCGCACGCCAATTGTTTTAATCCATTGGTCCACAAGCTGTTGAGCTTCTCTTATCGTGAGGTTGTCATTTTCCATGTTGTTCGCTTGATTGTTGAGTCTATTCTTTGTTTTTTGAATCCATGCAGATGGTTACCGGACCATCGTTAAGCAGTTCTACCTTCATGTCCGCGCCAAACTCGCCCGTTCCAATCTCTTTCCCTAAGGCTTGCGTCAACGAGGCGATAAAGGCCTGGTAGAGCGGAATGGCCGTTTCATGCTTGGCCGCACGAATGTACGAGGGGCGGTTGCCCTTTTTGTACGATGCATGGAGCGTGAACTGACTGATGAGTAGAATCTCGCCGTTCACCTCCAGAATAGAGCGGTTCATTACGTGGTTCTCATCCTCGAAGACACGCAGGTTGATCACCTTCTTCGTCAGCCACTCCACATCTTCCATGGTGTCAGCCTCCTCGATGCCAACCAGTATCATATAACCTTGGCCAATGGCCGCTTTCACTGCGCCATGGATGGTAACAGAAGCATGCGCTACGCGCTGTATCACTATTCTCATTGTTCTCTATTATTTCAGTTGATTTATCCTCATTTATCCGTTGATAGGCTCCTCTTTCGACTCAAAATAGCGCTTTATTAGGCCCGCCTTGCTTGCGCCTATGCAGGCTGCCAGTTCCTCCATAGAGGCCTCTTTCAGCCGTTTTACGCTCTTAAATTGTTTCAGCAGTATCTCCTTACTCTTAGCACCTATTCCTTTAATCTCGTCTAATTCTGAGGCCGTCTGGCGCTTGCTGCGTTTGTCTCTATGGAAGGTGATGGCAAAACGGTGTACCTCGTCCTGAATCTGCGTCAAGAGATGGAAGAGGGGAGAGTTCTGCTTCATGCCCACACTGATGGGCGGATTACCGTAGAGCAGTTCGTTGGTGCGATGGCGATTATCCTTGGCTAAACCGGCTATCGGAATATCTAAACCGAGGGCCTCAATCACCTCTTGCACGGCGCTCATTTGCCCCTTTCCACCGTCCGTAATGAGCAGATCGGGTAGGGGAGTTCCCTCTTCAATCGCCCGCGAATACCGACGGAAAACCACCTCCTTCATCGAGGCGTAATCATCGGGTCCTACCACACTTTTGATGTTGTATTTACGATACTCCTTCTTGCATGGCTTGCCCTTGACAAAGACTACGCAACCGGCCACAGGGTCGCTACCTTGGATGTTCGAGTTATCAAAACATTCAATGCGCATCGGCAGCCGTTCCAGATGCAGATGATCTTGAATCTCCTTCAGCAACCTTACTGTACGCTGTTCTGGATTGAGCTTTTCAGCCTGCTTCAATCGATCCACCTTATACTGTTTCACATTGAGCTCAGAGAGTTCAAGGAGCTTCTTTTTTTCACCCCTTTGCGGTATGGTGAACGTCACATTATTCAGCTCCATATCCAGTTCAAAGGGTACGATAATCTCACGCGAAAGACTCTTATACCGCTCTCTCATCTCAATGATGCCTAATGAAAGTAACTCCTCTTTGCTCTCCTCCAGACGCTTCTTATACTCAAAGGTGAAGGCTTGGTTGATGGCCCCGTTGGTGATGTGAAGGTAATTGATGAAAGCCACCTTTTCATCGTCATCTTCACTCATCGAAAAGACGTCGATGTTATGGAGTACGTGGCTCACCACCTCTGATTTGGAGCGGTAGTTTTCCAACAAGAGATACTTCTCCTTCACCTGTTGGGCCTCTTCAAAGCGCATTTCCGCAGCTAAGTTCTGCATCTCATCGTAGAGCTTACGGCTGAGTTCGCGCGTATTGCCTTTGAGAATCTCCTTGATTTCATCGATATTCTGGCGATAGCTCTCCTCGCTTATTTTCCCTACACACGGACCGGCGCAGTTCTTGATATGATACTTTAAGCAGACGTTATACTTCCCGCTACGAATCTGCTCGGGTGCGAGGTTCAGATTGCACGTGCGGAGCGGATAGAGGTGGTAAATCAAATCAAGTAAGCCATACATGGTGGGTACATGGCTGTATGGACCGTAATAGCTCGACCCGTTACGGATAATGCGTCTCGTCTTCAGCACGCGAGGGAAGTGCTCGTTTGGAATACAGATACTGGGATAGGTCTTGTCATCTTTCAGCAAGACGTTATACCTGGGCTTGTACTTCTTAATGAGATTATTCTCTAAGAGCAGGGCATCCTCTTCGCTGTTGACCACGATGTAGCGAATATCGGCAATTTTTGTGACCAAGATGCGCGTTTTGCCCGATTCATGCTCCCGGTTAAAATAGGAAGAGACCCTACGTTTCAGGTTTTTCGCCTTTCCAACGTAGATAATCGTTCCTTCGCTATTCAGGTATTGGTAGATGCCCGGACTATCCGGCAAGTTCTGCACAATCCCCTTCAGGTAATCGTTCATTCGCGTCTCTTCCATCGCCACGCTTTAATAATCCAATCAAACCGTCAGTTCATTCAATTAAACCGTCAACACTGATTCTACCTCAATATCGTCGCTGAATACGGACTTTCCATTCAACTCCTCCAGCTCGATAATGAAGTTTACCATCACCTTTTTCGGTTTTAACTGCTTTACCAGATTGCATGCTGCCAACATAGTTCCACCCGTTGCTAACAGGTCATCATGGAGCAGGACCACATCATTCTCATTAATGGCATCCTTGTGCATTTGAATGGTGTCCGTACCATACTCTTTTGTATAGCTCTCTTCGATGACCTCAGCTGGCAGTTTACCCGGTTTACGCACAGGCACAAACCCTGCACCTAAACGGGCAGCCAGCATGGGGCCCATGATAAATCCGCGGCTCTCAATACCGACCACCTTTGTAATGCCTTTGTCCTTGTACATTTCATACAGCATGTCGCCCAACTCTTTTAGTGCCTCCGCATCCTTAAACAGCGTGGTTACATCATAAAACAAGATGCCAGGAATAGGAAAATCCGGAATCTGACGAATCGTCTTCAATAAGCTCTCTTTGCTCATAATCAGTCTTTTTAATTAATTATTTAAATCTTTTGTTTCACGTGGAACAGCACAACAGCCTCCTTCCTCTTATCGACCACAAAGTACCAGAAGTACATTGATATCGCTGGGCGACACACCAGGTATGCGACTGGCTTGGGCGATGGTTTCGGGATCTATCTTCGTCAGTTTCTGACGAGCCTCCGTTGAGAGGGATTGGAGATTGTTATAGTCAAACTTCCCTTTAATCTTGATGGACTCTAAGCGTGAGAGCTTATCAGCAATCATGCGCTCACGCTGGATGTAGCCATCGTACTTGATTTGTATTTCGGCCGCTTCGATAATCTCTTCGCGACGGGAATCTATCTTTGAGAGTTCGCGCTTCAATGCATCGACATGTTCTGCCATATTGTGCAATGTAATCTGCGGACGATTGATCAGATCCACCAATTTGCAGCCATGTCGGAGTGGGGCTGTACCGAGCGATTCAAGTGTAGGATTGATTATCGCCGCTTTCATCGAAAACTCCTTGCAGAAGTTGATGATGCGATTCACAGCTTCGCGCTTCTTCACCAACAATTCATAGCGGTCTGATTGGGCTAAGCCTAACTGATAGGAACGTTCAGTCAGACGCATATCGGCATCATCCATGCGGAGCAGGATGCGATACTCGGCTCGCGAGGTAAACATACGGTAAGGCTCATCGACCCCTTTGGTGACCAAATCATCGATTAATACGCCAATATAGGCCTCGTCGCGCGAGAGGGTGAAAGGCTCACCGCCATGGCAATTGATATGGGCGTTAATGCCAGCTATTAAGCCTTGACCGGCTGCCTCTTCGTAACCTGTCGTTCCGTTGACTTGCCCTGCAAAGAAGAGGTTCTTGATTGCTTTGGTTTCGAGCGTATGGGTTAACTGTGTGGGGTCGAAGTAATCGTATTCTATGGCGTAACCGGGGCGATAGATAACCATATCGCGGAAGGCGGGAATCTTCTTCAACGCTTCAATCTGAATCTCCATGGGTAGCGACGAAGAGAAGCCATTCAGATAGAGTTCGCGGGTGGTTTCACCCTCCGGTTCGAGGAAGAGTTGGTGCTGACTCTTATCGGGGAAGGTCACAATCTTGGTCTCAATACTGGGGCAGTAGCGAGGACCAATGCTCTGTATCTGTCCGTTGAAAAGGGGAGATTCGGGCAATCCCTGACGCAGAATAGCGTGGCATTCATCGTTAGTAAAGCAGGTCCAGCAGGGGAGCTGTTTCAGCGTACGTTGTGGCGTATCCATAAAAGAGAACTTATGGAAATCCTGTTCGCCATCTTGAATCTCCATCTCTTCATAGTGCACGCTGCGACCATCAATACGTACCGGTGTGCCGGTCTTCATACGTCCATACGTGATGCCGTGAGCTGCGATGGATTCAGTCAATTCATACGATGCCGGTTCTGCCATGCGTCCACCGGGCAACATGGTGCGCCCCACATGCATCAATCCGTTAAGGAAGGTGCCTGCTGTGAGCACAACACACTTGGCTCGGAATTTCACGCCCCATACCGTCTCTACGCCGCAGACTTCGCCCTTTTCAACGAGCAAACGGCGCACCGTATCTTGCCAGATATGGAGGTTCGGGATATTCTCTAAAATCTCACGCCATGCCCAGATAAACTTGCCGCGGTCGCATTGGGCACGCGGGCTCCACATGGCCGGACCTTTAGAGCGGTTAAGCAAGCGGAACTGAATGGCGGTACGGTCGGTTACCAACCCCATGTAGCCACCCAAGGCGTCAATCTCACGCACAATCTGCCCTTTGGCGATGCCACCCACAGCCGGATTGCAGCTCATCTGCGCAATCTTATTCATGTCCATGGTGATGAGACAGGTCTTTGAGCCCAGATTAGCAGCCGCTGCGGCAGCCTCACATCCAGCATGGCCGCCACCTATAACGATAACATCATAACTAAATTCCATCCTAACAAACATTTTTCGGATGCAAAGATAGTGCAAGCCGAGAGAAAAAGCAACAAGCTTGCTTGATTGTTTTTCCGAGGCGCCGCCTATTTTATCAAAAGATAGTGCAAGCCGAGAGAAAAAGCAACAAGCTTGCTTGATTGTTTTTCCGAGGCGCCGCCTATTTTATCAAAAGATAGTGCAAGCCCCCCCTAGATACTATTGAGCAATCCTTGGCAAGCATCTTCCAGAAGGTCGAGCACCAACTCGAACCCTTGCGAACCGCCGTAGTAGGGGTCGGGCACGTAATCAGCATCCGGATGATGACGGCAATAATCGGTCATGCGGTGGATTTTCTTTTCCGTCTCTGGCGAAGGAGCCAGTTGTCGAAGGTCATCCAGGTTGCGGTCGTCCATGCCGATAATCAGATCAAACTCCAGGAAGTCATCAGTGGTTACAGGGCGCGAGCGGTGAGTCAGCTGGTAGCCACGGCGAGCCGCATGGCTTCGCATACGCGGATCAGGCAGTTCGCCGCGATGATAACTCAGGATGCCGGCAGAATCGATGAAAAACTCATCCTGACGTCCTTCACGCTCTACAAGCTGTTTCATCACACCCTCAGCTGCCGACGAACGGCAGATATTGCCCAAACAGACAAATAAGATTTTCATTTTCAAAATGATTTTGTGATACAGCAGCAAAGATAAGCAAAAAAAATCGTAACTTTGCACCCTCAAAAACAAAAAGTTAGAAAAGCGTTAATGAAGACATTCGAAGAACTTGGTGTATCGGCAGAGATTCGTCGGGCCATCGAGGAGATGGGTTACGAACAACCCATGCCTGTGCAAGAGGAGGTGATTCCCTACCTCTTAGGAAAAAACAACGATGTGGTGGCATTGGCCCAAACCGGTACCGGAAAGACGGCAGCCTTTGGTTTGCCACTGTTGCAGAAGATTGAGGTGAGCCGTTGCGAGCCCCAGTCGTTGATACTCTGTCCTACGCGAGAGCTCTGCTTGCAGATTGCCGGCGATTTAAGCGACTACTCCAAATACATCGAGGGACTCCATGTCTTGCCCGTCTATGGCGGAAGCAGCATCGAGAGCCAGATTCGCGCCCTGAAGCGCGGTGTGCACATCATCGTCGCCACGCCGGGCCGACTCATCGACCTGATGGAGCGTCAAACCGTCTCATTGGCCGCCGTAGAGAATGTGGTGTTAGATGAAGCCGACGAGATGCTCAACATGGGCTTTACCGAGAGCATCAACACCATCCTGGCCGAAGTGCCGCAGGAGCGCAACACGCTGCTCTTCTCCGCCACGATGAGCCCCGAAATAGCCCGTATCGCCAAGAACTACCTGCGCCAAGCCAAAGAGATTACCATCGGCCGGAAGAACGAGAGCACCGGCAACGTCAAGCACGTGATGTATTGCGTCCATGCCAAGGATAAATACGAAACCCTGAAGCGCATCGTGGACTACTACCCACAGATCTACGCCATCATCTTCTGCCGCACCCGTAAGGAGACGCAAGAGATTGCCGATAAGCTGATGCAAGAGGGTTACAACGCCGACTCGCTCCATGGCGAGCTCTCGCAAGCCCAGCGCGACCTGGTGATGCAGAAGTTCCGCGTACGCCATCTGCAGCTCTTGGTCGCTACCGACGTAGCAGCCCGCGGACTCGATGTAGAGGACCTGACGCACGTCATCAACTTCGGTTTGCCTGATGATGTAGAGAGCTACACCCACCGCAGCGGCCGTACCGGCAGAGCCGGCAAGCGAGGCACCAGCATCGCCATCATCAACCTGCGCGAACGCATCAAGGTGCGCGAGATTGAGCGCATCATTGGCAAGAAGTTTGAAGAGGGGCAGATACCCAGCGGCAAGCAGATTTGCGAGAAGCAGCTCTATAAGGTGATTGATGACCTGGAGAAGGTGAAGGTCAACGAGGA
>CAMAMO010000010.1 GCA_945836915.1 uncultured Mediterranea sp. | reverse complement strand
AATTCAGCTGCGAAATGCAAGCAATTCAGCCGTGAAATGCAAGCAATTCAGATGGCAAAATCAAGCTATCTCCCCAGCCGTGTATGGCTACAACAAAATAAAAGTTTGCGTCATTTTGTTGCCATGTTGCAACACTCTTTGATACACAAGATGTTACGGGTGGCAACAAGGGTGTCAACACCCCTTTTTTGTCGTACATCACTATCCGCTTGGAGGGCATGTTTTATAAATCAATCATCCAATCAAGCCCCCCAAAAAACACAGGAACAAACGTAGAAAATCGTCAGTGACATTCACTGACATAAAAATAATTTGTGTTTTGTTGCAACAAAATGGGGGATGGTGACGTCAAATAGGGTAGCATGTGTCATTTTTAATAGATAGATTATGTTAATCACTACCACTCCTACGATTGAGGGACACCCTATCAGGGAATATAGAGGCCTGGTGACGGGCGAGACGATTATTGGCGCCAATATAGTAAAGGATATCTTTGCCTCGATGCGCGATATTGTTGGCGGACGCAGCAGTTCGTATGAAAGCGTTCTGCGCGAAGCGAAGGATACGGCCGTGCGCGAGATGCAGGAACGGGCCATGATGCTCGGTGCTAACGCCATTGTAGGGGTCGATCTGGACTACGAAACGGTAGGCCAAAGCGGCTCCATGCTGATGGTCACGGCCAGCGGCACTGCGGTGGTGATTTGAGGCTGGGTGCCTCAATCACTCACCCGCTGATACGGGTTTCAAGCCCATGCGTTGGGCTCTTTCCAACATGAACTGATAGGCGGCATCGTGCTCGTTGGGGATGATGCCGTCCAAAATGGCGTCTTTGATGGCGCTCTTCAGCGAGCCAATCTCGCGGCAGGGCTGCAGGTTGAAGGTCCTCATAATCTCCTCGCCATCTACCGGTGGCTGGAAGTTACGGATGCGGTCTTTCTCCTCCAGGTCCTTGAGCTTCTGACGCACCAACTTAAAGTTGTCCAAGAAACGCTGCTTGCGGTCGGGGTTCTTGGAGGTAATGTCGGCCTCACAGAGAGTCATCAGGTCATCGATATCGTCGCCAGCCTCGAAGAGCAGTCGGCGAACGGCTGAGTCGGTCACCTCCTCGTCAGCAATGACAATGGGACGCATGTGGAGCTCTACCATCTTCTGCACATACTTCATCTTCTCATTCATGGGCAGCTTCATCTGGCGGAAGAGGTCGGGTATCATCTTAGCACCCATAAAGTTGTGGTTATGGAAAGTCCACCCCACCTTAGGTTCCCACCGCTTGGTGCGCGGTTTGGCGATATCGTGTAGCAGGGCCGCCCAACGCAGCCAGAGGTTATCGGTGTGGCGTGAAATGTTGTCGAGCACCTCGAGGGTGTGATAGAAGTTGTCCTTGTGCGCCCTGCCGTTGCGGGTCTCTATGCCCTGCATAGCGGCCAGTTCGGGGAAGATGAGCGGCAGCAGACCGCAACGATCCAACTCCACAAAACCCTTGCTGGGTACGGGACTCAGCAGGATTTTATTAAGCTCTTCGGCAATGCGTTCACGACTGATGATAGCGATTCGCTCCTTGTTCCGCTCGAGGGCATCGAAGGTTTCATCCTCGATGTAGAAGCCCAACTGGGTGGCAAAGCGGATGCAGCGCATCATGCGCAGGGGGTCGTCGCTAAAGGTGATGTCAGGGTCGAGCGGGGTGCGGATAATCTTGTCGTAGAGGTCATCGACTCCGCCAAAGGGGTCAACCAACTCGCCATAATGGTCGGCATTGAGGCAGACCGCCAAGGCGTTGATGGTAAAATCGCGTCGGTTCTGATCATCCTGCAGCGATCCATCCTCAACGATAGGCTTGCGCGAGTCGTGGCTATACGATTCACGACGGGCTCCTACAAACTCCACCTCCGTACCGCGGTACTTCAGCTGCGCCGTACCGAAATTGCGGAAAACCGTCACATGGGCTCCACGGCCCAGCCGTTTGCCCAGCGTTTCGGCCATAGTAATACCGCTACCTACCACCACCACGTCGATATCCTTCGACGGGCGTTCCAGGAAAAGGTCGCGCACGTAGCCCCCCACCACGTAGCAGGGCATGTGGAGTTCATCGGCCGTAGCCGAAATCTGCTTGAATATGTTGTCGCTGAAGTGTTCCTTCAGTTCATCCGTTGTCCAATCTCTCATACTTTTCGTCAAAACCACGTTTTTGGAGCCGCAAAGGTAGCTAAATTATTTTTTTTCGCCAAAACGGAGAGAAAAATCAATGCTTTTCACTACTTTTGTCACGCTAACAACCCCTATAATCCAAGAAACAACCTTTAATAATATAAGGAAAAGATGAGAAAAAAGTACCTGATACCCCTTTTAGCCGCCCTGTTTGTCTCCGCCTGTAACAGCGGTGAAAAGGGTGCGCAAGCCCTGCTGAGACGGGCGGAAGCGGCCTATGAGGCAGGCCTCTACCAGAAGAGCATAGCTTTGATCGACAGTCTGAAAAAGAGCTACCCTAAAGCCTTCGACTCGCGCCGTCAAGGGCAGGAATTGGTGCGTAAGGCCACCCTGGCCGACCAGACCGAGAACCTCCAGTTCTTAGACAGCGTCTTGAACGAGAAGCGCACCCTGCTGGCTCAGGTAAAGAAGGAGTACCTCTTTGAGAAAGACACCGCCTACCAGCAGCTGGGCCTCTACTACCACCCCTCGCAGCAACTGGAGAAGAACCTCCACCGTTCGCACCTCAGTTTCCGCGTCAACGAACGGGGTGAATTGGTGATGACCTCTATCTACTGCGGCAAGCAGTCCATCCACCACTACGGCGTGCGTGTAACCGCCCCTGATGCTACCTATATGGAGACCCCATCGGCCAAGGAGACCTATGAGAGCTCCATCATGGGTGAGCAGATTGAGAAGTCAGACTTTCGCATCGGTGAAGATGGCGGGGTGATGGAGTTTATCTACCACCATGCTGGAGAGAACCTCAAGGTGCAGTTCCAAGGCGAAAAGAGCTACACAACCACCATGAGCACCTCCGACCGCCAAGCACTGGTGGCCGTCTATGACCTGGCCCAGCTGCTCGACTTCATCTACCAGATGGAGCAGGAGCGCGAAGCCTGCTACGTCAAGATTCGTTTCATACAGAAACAGCTTGAGGGTGAAAAAGGACAGATTAAGGGCAGAGAGGCACAAATCGAGGACAAAGCCCCACAAAGAGAGGAGTAGCCATGCCGATTATTGAAATAACCCGTCTGGACCACTCTGGCGTGGAGCTTTATGCCACCCTGACCGAGGCGCAGCTGCGCAACCGCTTGGATCCCGCCAAAGGAGTCTTCATCGCTGAGAGTCCGAAGGTGATTGATGTGGCCTTGAACGCAGGCTACGAACCCCTCTCCATGCTCTGCGAAGCCAAGCACCTCACTGGCGATGCGGCCCCGTTGCTGGCCCGCTGTGGCGACATTCCCATCTATACAGGTAGCAGGGAACTGCTGGCCAGTCTGACGGGTTACACCTTAACGCGCGGCGTACTCTGTGCCATGCGTCGCAAGCCGCATCCCAGCGTGAGCGAGGTCTGCCGCGGAGCCAGCCGCGTGGTGGTGATTGATGGCGTTGTGGATACCACCAACATCGGCGCCATTTTCCGTTCAGCTGCGGCCTTGGGCATCGATGCCGCCCTGCTCACCCCGCAGTCGTGCGACCCGCTGAACCGTCGCTCCATCCGTGTCTCCATGGGGTCCGTCTTTCTCCTCCCCTGGACTTGGATTGAAGCGCCCATCCCCAGCCTCCGTGATGAGGGATTCAAGAGTGTAGCCATGGCGCTGACCGATCGTTCCGTCAGCATCGACCACCCCGCCCTGGTCAGCGAACCGCATCTGGCCATCCTGATGGGCAATGAGGGATGGGGCCTATCACAAGCCACTATCGACTCAGCCGATTACGTGGTGCGCATCCCCATGGCTCACGGGGTAGATTCGCTCAACGTAGCCGCTGCCTCGGCCGTAGCCTTCTGGGCCCTCAGAAAACAGTAAAAAGGACTCACTGTGGAAGACTTTCCGCGCGCAAAGACAACCCGTGCTGTGTTCAAAAGCAAGCCATTCTTGTGTGTCAATGGCAGCCATCTCTGCGCGGTACAGACAGCTTTAATCTTGTTCAAAACAACCTTTTCTGTGTCCGAAACAACCGTTTCAATGCTCAAAGTGGGCGAAATATAAAGAAAAAGTGTAAAAAAACGCTCTATTTTTTGTCATGGTATTGAAAAGCCTTATATTTGCAAGGTTAATTATTACCTTGTACAGAAAAAACATCGATTATGAACGATACGGATAAATTACCCCTGGTACTTGTAGCAGAGGATGATGAGAGCAACTTCAAGTTGATTCGCGCCATCATTGGCAAACGTTGCCGCTTGGAATGGGGCAAAACCGGTGAAGAGATTCTCAACCTCTATCATCAACACAAAGATGAGGCTCAGATTATCTTAATGGATATCAAGATGCCCATTATGACTGGATTGGAGGCTACCGCCAAACTACGTGCAGAGGGTTGCAAACTGCCCATCGTGGTACAAACCGCTTACGCCTTCAGCAGCGACCGCGAGAAAGCCATCGAAGCAGGCGCCAACAACGTGCTGGTCAAGCCTATCACCTTGATTGACTTGCGCCAAATTGTCAAGGAGTATATTCCCTCTATTGTTTGGTAACCCCACCGTCCGCTGAGCCCCCGTGATGCCTCTTAATCATCCAATTCTCATCAGCTACCTGTTGCTCTTTTTGGGTATTCTACTACCCATGATGCCGCTGTGTCCCCATCATCACCACGAGGATGGGTGCATCTGCATGAAGCATGACCTGCCACTCAGCGAGGAGGCCCCTCATCACCAACATCGCCATCATCAGACCAGCTGTGTAGAGGCCAACTGTATCACCACACACCTCTACCGTCAGGATAAGATGCAGTCAATAGAGATTAAGGCTCCCGTTTCAGCCGATATCCAGCCCGCTGCCCTCTTTTCTTACCTTTATTCATTACTCATCACCCCTTCACGGTCGCTCCGTGAATACCTTGTACCACGTAAAGAGCCCCTTTACGTTACGGCGTCCATACCCAGTCATGGGCTGAGGGCGCCACCGCAGTTTTGATTTCTTCCGCATGATGTTATTAGTGTAGAATCAATCAAAACCGCATTTTCCATGATAAAAAAATTACTTTATAGCGCATTGGTCATCTGCCTTTGCGCAGCTTGCGGACATTCCTCCGCATCCCACGAAGGACACGACCACGAAGGTCATGCCCACGAAACTCACCATCACGAGGGTCACAGTCACGAAGAACATAATCATGAGGGCCACAATCACGAAGGCCATAATCACAACGTCACTTCGGGCCATGAGACTGCAGAAGCCCATGGCGATGAGATTATCCTAACGCCAGCCAAGGCGAAAGCGGCTGGAGTGAAGGTGGCCGAAGTGGTGCCCACCACTTTCCACCACGTCATCAAGACCAGCGGACAGATACTCTCAGCTCAAGGGCAGGAGAGCATGGTCGTGGCCCCGATGGCGGGAGTCGTTACCTTCAAGCGTCAGCTGACGGAGGGCATGGCCATCAAGAAGGGGGAGTCGCTCCTCACCCTGACCGCCAGTAATCTGGCCGAAGGCGACCCCATTGCCAAAGCGCGCGTCAATTACGAAACGGCTCGCACCGCCTACGAGCGCGCTGAGCGACTGGTCAACGAGCAAATCATCTCGCGCAAAGCTTATGAAGAGGCCTATGCCGCCTACGAGAGCGCTCGCATCGCCTACGAAGGACTCTCAGCCCACCAAACCGCCAACGGACAGCAGGTTGCCGCTCCGCTGGGAGGCTATATCAAGAACCTACTGGTTAACGAGGGCGACTACGTAGAGCGCGGTCAGCCGCTGGCCAGCGTCACCCAAGATCGCAAACTCTATCTACGCGCAGACGTCAGCGAGAAGCACTACCCCGCCCTCCGCACCTTGAAAAGCGCCAATTTCCGTCCCACATCATCTACGGAGACCTTCTCTTTAGCCGACCTCAACGGTCATCTGCTCTCCTTTGGAAAGGCCTCTGGAGCGAACGGCAACTACCTGCCCGTCACCTTCGAGTTTGACAACCAGGGACAGGTGATGCCAGGCCTCTATTGCGAGGTGTGGCTCATCTCCTCCCCCATCGAAGGTGCCATCGCCGTACCCACTACAGCCCTTGTCGAGGAGCAAGGTTCACTCTTTGTCTTCATCCAAGTTGATGAAGAGGGTTACATGAAGCAGTTGGTGACCACCGGAGCTCATGACGGCCGCCAGGTGCAGATTGTTTCAGGCTTGCACGCCGGTCAGCGCGTGGTGGTAGAGGGTGCCTATCAGGTGAAGTTGGCCTCAACCAGCAATGCCATCCCCGCCCATAGCCACGAACATTAATAAGAGGGAGGATGAAGCTATGCTGAATAAAATCATCTACTTTTCGCTCCACAACCGCCTCTTGGTGCTGGTGGCCGCCGTGTTGCTCCTGATAGGAGGTATCTACACCACCCTCCACACCGAAGTGGATGTCTTCCCCGACCTCAATGCCCCCACCGTTGTGGTGATGACCGAAGCTGGAGGCATGGCCACCGAAGAGGTGGAACAACTGGTGACCTTCCCTATCGAAACCGCAGTCAATGGCGCCACAGGTGTACGCCGCGTCCGCTCTTCCTCCACTATGGGCTTCTCTGTGGTGTGGGTGGAGTTCGACTGGGATACCGATATCTATCTGGCGCGTCAGATTGTCAGCGAGAAACTGGCCGTAGTCGGCGAATCGTTGCCACAGAATGTAGGTCGGCCCACGCTGGGTCCGCAATCCTCTATCCTGGGCGAACTGCTCATTATCGGCCTTACCGCTGATAGCACCTCGATGCTCGACCTGCGCACCATAGCCGACTGGATTATCCGTCCGCGCCTGCTCTCTACAGGCGGTGTGGCTCAAGTATCCGTCCTGGGCGGCGACGCCAAGGAGTACCAGATTCTGCTCGACCCAGGCAAAATGCGCCACTACGGTGTGACGATGGACGAGGTGCTAACCGCTACCCGCGGCATGAACCTCAATGCCAACGGAGGCGCCTACTATGAATACGGTAATGAATACATCCTGCGCGGCATGCTCTCCACCACTCGCCTCGACGAGATTGGGGCTGCCGTGGTCAAGGCCGGAGCCAGCAAGGAGGATTTGCCCGTCACCCTCGACCAAATAGGAGAGGTGAAGATTGGCGGCAAAACGCCCAAGATAGGTACCGCCAGCGTCTGCGGCCAACAGGCCGTACTGCTCACCGTAACCAAGCAACCGGGGGTAGGCACCTTAGATTTGACAGAGCACTTAGAAACCGCACTGAACGACCTACAGAAAAACCTGCCCAGCGACATCAAGATCCATACCGACATCTTCCGCCAAAGCCGCTTCATTGAAAGCTCGATAGGCAACGTAGAGCGCTCCATTCTGGAGGGCGGTATCTTCGTGGTCCTCATCCTGATACTCTTCCTGGGCAACCTGCGCACTACGGTTATCTCGCTGGTCACCATCCCGTTGGCTATGATTACCTCGATGGTGGTGCTCCATCTGATGCACCTTTCCATCAACACCATGAGCCTGGGCGGTATGGCCATCGCCATCGGTTCGCTGGTCGATGACGCCATTGTGGACGTAGAGAACGTCTTCAAGCGGCTCCATGAGAACCGCCTCTTACTCCCTGAACAGCGGCTCCGCATCAAAGAGGTGGTCTATAACGCCTCTAAAGAGGTGCGTATGCCTATCTTGAACTCTACACTGATTATCGTAGCCAGCTTCGTACCCCTCTTCTTCCTCAGTGGCATGGAGGGACGTATGTTGGTACCGTTAGGCGTGGCCTTTATCGTTTCGCTGGCCGCCTCTACCGTCGTGGCCCTCACCCTCACACCCGTGCTCTGCTCCTACTTGCTGAAGAGAGAGGGAGAGCCAGTGGATAATCAAACATCAGATGAGGGAGGTGCCAAGGGCGAATCGCGTGTGGCCTCTTGGATAAAATCTCACTACCGGGTGGCCCTCCTCTGGGCTTTGAACCACCGCCGTACGGTGATTGGTACCACGGGCGGACTGCTGCTCCTCACGCTGATTATCTTCTTTACTTTGGGGCGTTCCTTCCTGCCCGCCTTCAACGAGGGGTCGTTCACCATCAATATCTCCACCCTACCCGGCATCTCATTAGACGAGAGCAACGAGATAGGCCGACGGGCCGAGGAGCTGCTGCTCACCGTACCCGAGATTCAGACCGTAGCCCGCAAGACGGGTCGTGCCGAACTGGACGAGCACTCGTTAGGCATCAACGTCAGCGAGATTGAAGCCCCCTTCACCTTGGATGGCCGTTCGCGCAAGGAGGTTGAGGCCGAGGTGCGCCAGAAGCTCTCCACCCTGAACGGCGCCAACATCGAGATAGGCCAACCCATCAGCCATCGTATCGACGCCATGCTGAGCGGTACCAGGGCCAACATTGCCGTCAAGCTCTTTGGCGATGACCTGAATCGTATGTACCAGCTGGCCAACGAGATGAAACGGGCCTGCCAAGAGATAGAGGGCATTGCCGACCTCAACGTAGAGCAGCAGATTGAGCGTCCGCAGCTCACCATCACCCCCCGCCGCGAGCTGCTGGCCCGCTACGGAATCACCCTGCCCGAGTTTGCTGAGGCTGTCAACGTCTGTCTGGCTGGCGAGGTGGTCTCTCAGGTCTATGAGAAGGGAAAGAGTTTCGACCTCACCGTACGCCTCGCCGAGGAGCACCGCTCCAGTAAGGACGCCATCGAAGAGGTGATGCTCGACGGAGCCAGTGGCGAGAAGGTGCCGCTGAGCTACGTGGCTGATATCCGCTCTACCTCGGGCCCTAACAGCGTGAGCCGCGAGAACGTGAAGCGCAAGATAGTCCTCTCAGCCAATGTGGCCGACCGCGACCTGCGAAGCGTAGTCAACGACATGCAGCAAGCCATTGAGAGCCAAATCCAGCTACCCGAAGGGTACCACGTAGAGTACGGCGGACAATTTGAGAGCGAGGCCGCTGCCAGTCAAACGCTGGCTATCACCTCCCTCTTCAGCCTCATCGTTATCTTCATGCTGATTTACCAGGAGTTCCACAACCTGCGCGAAAGTGGTGTGATTATGCTCAACCTGCCGTTAGCCTTGATAGGTGGCGTTCTGGTACTTTGGTTCACTACGGGCGAACTGAGCATTCCCGCCATCATCGGCTTCATCTCGCTCTTTGGTATCGCCACCCGTAACGGTATGCTGCTCATCAGCCACTACAACCTGCTGCGAAACGAAGGTTGCCCCTTGAGCGAGAGTGTGGTGCGCGGCTCGCTCGACCGCCTCAACCCTATCCTGATGACCGCCCTCAGTAGTGCGTTGGCCCTTATACCACTGGCCTTAGCTGGCAGCGAGGCTGGTAACGAAATCCAGAGCCCCATGGCCAAGGTGATTCTGGGCGGATTGCTCACCAGTACCCTGCTCAACGGCTTCATCATCCCCATCGTCTATACCATGCTGAATGAGAAGCGAGAGGCGGAGGTGGAAGTAATCCCAGCATCCGATGAAACCCATTTATAAATTAAGACAGAGATGAAAAGTAGTAGATACCACGTGGTAAAGGTGGCCTTGCTGATGGCCATAGCTTTACCGATGACGCTGACGGCCCAGACCGTCAACGGCGAACCGCTGCAAGCCCCTCAGGTGGGCCATCCTCGGGCTACCGTTCCCGCCACCTACCAAGGCAGGGAGCAGGGGATGAACTACATCCTCAGCCAGATTGAGAAGAACAACAGAGAGTTGCAGGCTGCCCGTCAGATGACGTTGGCCTCGCAATACGAACAGCGCAGCAATAACAACCTGAGCGATCCTACGGTGAGCTACGCCCACGTGTGGGACTCGAAGGATAGCGAGATTACGGCAGGTGAACTGGTTGTGAGCCAATCGTTCGACTTCCCCACCCTCTACAGCACGCGCCACCGCATGAACCGCAGCACCAACGCTGCTCTCGACGCCCGCGCTGAGGCCACCCGCCAACGCATCCTGCTCGAGGCGAAGTTGCTCTGCATCGACCTCATCGCCCTGCACCAAGCGCAGCAACTGCTCAGCACCCGCAGTGAGCAGGCAGACCAGCTGGCTGCCCTCTACACCAAACGCATCGAGGCTGGCGACGCTAACAAACTGGAACTCAACAAGGTGAAACTGGAGCAGCTCAACGCCCAGACCGCGCTGCGCCTCAACGCCACCGCCATGCAAGCCAAGCTGCAGCAGTTGCTGGCCCTCAACAACCAACAGAACCTACTGCCTGGCCGTCCTGGCCCTCTCGGTCCCACCATTCCTTCGGCCGAGGCCATCGGACTGACCGCCTTTGATGAGACACCGCTACCCGATGATTTCCTCACCCTCTTTGGTGAGTTAATCGAAGCCGACCCCGAGTTACGCGCCTTGGAGTATGAGCGTCAGGCCGCCCAGCGCCAGCTGAGTGTCAGTCGCCAAGGTTGGTTGCCCAAGTTGGAATTAGGCTACCGCCGCAATACTGAGAGCGGCCACCCGCTCAATGGTGTGGTAGTCGGTTTCTCCATCCCCCTGTTTGAGAACCGCACAAAGGTGAAGAGCGCCCGTCTGCAATCTACCGCCCTCACCTACCAACGCGAGGACGCCTTGAGCAAAGAGCAGAGCCGCCTCAACAGCCTCTACGACGAGGCCTATCAGCTCCACACGCAGATAAAATCCTACCAGGAGGCGCTACAGGGACAGCAGCATCTGCCCCTGCTGAACAAGGCGCTGAACGAGGGAGAAATCAGTCTGATAGACTACTTCATCGAAGTGCAACTGGTCTATGACACCCAGTCCACCCTGATCGAACTGCAGAGCCAGTACGAGAAGAAAGTGGCCGAGATTCTGCGTTGCCGTCTGTAACCATTTTGCAATTAGCGTTTTATGACGATGACCCTGGCCCTTTTGGCTGAGAAATTCAACTACTATAACCGTGAGATGTTTGAGGGGCGGCTCCCCGTGCCGCCCCTCAAGCTCAGTACGGCCCGCAGCTTTCTGGGCCAGCTCCGTTACAAGAAGGAGAGGCGCCTGTTTGGCAGGTGGCGCTACAGCGACTTCACCTTGGTGATGAGCACGCGTTACGATTTGGAGGAGAGCATGTTTGACGATATCCTTATCCATGAGATGATTCATTACGACATCCTCTACCACCAGCAGCACGACACCTCGGCCCACGGGCGATTGTTTCGCAGTAAGATGCAAGAGATTAACCGACGCTACGGTCGGAACCTCTCCATATCCCATCGCCTCACGCCCGAGGAGCGAGAAAACGACCGCGAAATCCGTACCCATTACGTGGGTCTTATCCGTTTCACCAATCTGGATGTCGCCCTGATTGTGGCCGCCAAAAGCAGGCTACAATTTTTAAGAAAAGCCATTCCCCGCGTGCCCTACGTTGATAGTTGCCACTGGTTCATCAGCCACAACCCCTACTTCAACCGCTACCCCCGCGCCCAGAAAATCAAGTTCTACCCCACCACGGAAGAGGAGCTCAGCCGTTATTCCTTGGATTTTATTCCGTTAGACTAATCTTATTTAATAATCATTCTCTTTTTAATTATAGGATAGAGCAGTTCGGCGTAGCGTTGGAAGCCCAAGTCGGTGAAGTGGATGCCATCTACGCAGGCCTCGCCGTCGCGGCCTATCATCGCCTCGGAGGAGAGGAAAAAGAGCTGCTTGTCGCCCTGACGCTTCAGGCGGTCGTAAATTTCACGAATCTTGGCGTTCTTGCTATTGACCTCCTCAGCCATTGTCTGGTTGAGCCAAATATGGGTGAAGCGTGGGTCCTCCACTAAGAGAATCGGCGTGTTAGGATGAGCCTGACGAATCTTGGCGATGAAGCGCTCAGCCCGCTCATCCATCTGCTCCACTGTGGCATTGGGTACGAAATCAAGGATAAACATCGAGGCATCTACCGTAGCGATGAGGTCGGCCACCTCCATATCCAGCTGGCCGTTGCCACTGAAGCCCAGGTTGATGCACTCGCGTTGCAGCCAGCGTTCCAAGATATTGGTGTGAGCCATGCCAGGACGTGAAGCGCAACCACCCTGCAGTATGCTGGTGCCGTAGAAGAGCACAGGGCGCACCCTACGAGGCAAATCCACCTGCGGCTGCTCTATCGTAGCCAAGCTATCGACACCAATCTCGAGCGAGAGGGGTCCGTCGTAAAGCGGCAGGAAGAGGAGATACTCACGCATCTGTGGCGTCATGCTCTTTACGATGGTGGCTGTGGTCAGTTTTCCCGAAGGACGACCGCTGCCCGCAAAGCGCCAATCCGTTCCATCCAGACAGTAGAGGTCAAGACCGCAGATGCCCGTGGGCGTCATGTGGTTCATACGGAAATTGTTGCGGGTCTCCCATCGGGCATTGATGCGCGTGGAGTTGCTGCGAAAGCGGATAGCCAATCCCGCGCTGTTGCGTCCAAGTTCCCAAAGAGGTTTGCGTGAGACCCTCTGACAGGAGTCGGGCAGTCGCTCATAGCGCGTCAGCGTAGTCTCCGTTGCCTTACCCAGCAGCGGAAAGGCTGCTGCATCATGATAAACCACCTGAGCTAGGAGGCTCATCGTCACAGGCTCCATTACGTTCAAAACAGCCAGACAGGGGGCTAAAAGCAACCCCACCAAAAGCCAAAGTCTTTTCTTCATAATATCTCGAGTTTTTGTATAAACACCTCATCTTTTTTAGTTAATAGCTTCACGTCAGTGGGGGAGCTGGGATTATAAAATCACCCCTTCTTTACCTGTACAATGCGAGTAGGCTCCTTCTCGATGTTACGCTTATCCACCTGGCGCACCACGGCGGCAGCCAGTTGCATAAAGGCGCTACCGGTGATGGTGGCGCTATCGAGCGCTACGGGCGTGCCCTGGTCACCACTCTCGCAGATGCTCTGCACCAGCGGAATCTGTCCCAGCAGCGGCACGTTCAGTTCTTCAGCCAGCCGCTTGCATCCCTCTTTGCCGAAGATGTAATAGCGGTTTTCGGGCAACTCGGCTGGTGTAAACCAAGCCATGTTCTCTACCAAGCCTAAGATAGGCACGTTCACCTTCTCATTGAGATACATATCCACCCCCTTGCGGGCATCAGCCAAGGCCACCTGCTGAGGCGTGCTTACAATCACCGCACCGGTGATAGCCAGCGTCTGCAACAGGGTGAGGTGAATATCGCTGGTACCGGGAGGAGTGTCGAGCACCAGGTAGTCCAGCTCTCCCCAATGGGCATCGCCCACCAGCTGCTTCAGTGCATTGCTGGCCATGCCTCCGCGCCACAGGGTGGCCGTACCAGGGTCCACGAAGAAGCCGATAGAGAGCAGCTTGACGCCATACTTCTCGATGGGGACAATCAGGTCGCGCCCATCCACCCGCTCGGCATAGGGGCGGGCCTCCTCCACATGGAACATCTTGGGTACCGAGGGACCGAAGATATCGGCATCGAGCAGACCTACTCGATGGCCCAGTTTAGCCAGGGCAATGGCCAGATTGGCGGCCACGGTACTCTTGCCCACGCCACCCTTGCCGCTGGAAACAGCTATCACATTCTTAACCTGAGGCAGCAGCTTGCCCACCTCGGGGCGCGGCGCCTGCCGGCTCTCAGTAGCGATGGTCACTTCCACCTCGGGCGACACGTAGGTATGAATAGCGGTCTCTGCCGCCTTGATAACCGACTTCATAAAAGGGTCGGTCGGTTTCTCGAAAATCAGGGAGAAGCTTACCTTCATTCCCTCAATCCGTAGGTTGTCGGCCACCATCTCGGCCTCAATCAGGTTCTTTCCGTTGCCTGGATAACGCACCGTTGCCAGTGCATCGTGTATCAATTTAGGATATAATGCCATTTTAGTAATTAGTTATTAGTTATTAATGACTTGTTGTCAGTCCGCTGCGTTTGCTGCGATTGTAGCTGCGGTACTCGTCCAGTTCAATCTCCACCTCAGGCTCGCTGAGCGGGACTTGATGGGGCAAGCGAAAGCGGAGGTATTTGATGTTCAGTCCACGGTCCAGCCACTGCTGCTCGTAGTAGGTGCGGATGGAGAGAATCTCGTCGGCCATGCCGCTATGGTAGAGGTCGTCGGTTATCACCTCCACGGGCAGGTGGTTATGCTCCACCATGTAGCGAGTGTAGGTAAACATAAAGTTGCTGTCCGTCTTGAGGTGAATCAGCCCGTTGTCCACCAAGAAGCGGCGGTAGCGCTCCATGAAGTAGGTACTGGTGAGGCGCTTGGTGGCCTTCTTCATCTGCGGGTCGCTGAAGGTGAGCCAGATTTCGCTCACCTCACCCGGTGCAAAAAAACGGTCGATAATCTCAATGTTGGTGCGCAGAAAGGCTACGTTGGTCATCCCTGCCTCGGCCGACTCCTTTGCGCCCGACCACATACGTGCACCCTTGATATCGACGCCGATAAAGTTCTTTTCAGGGAAGAGCCGCCCCAATCCTACGGTATATTCGCCCCTTCCGCAGCCCAGTTCCAGCACGATGGGACGGTCGTTATGGAAGAAGCTCTCATTCCAGTGCCCCTTCATATCGCAAGGCTTCTCCTCCACGGCCGAAAAGGGAAATTCAAACACGTGCGGAAATGCCGCCATATCAGCAAATTTTGCCAGTTTACCTTTACTCATACAGATGATAACACTATTAACGATGCAAAAGTAGTGCAAATAGCGGTAAAAACAAAATGATTGCCCGTAATAGTGACAGATTTTGAATCTTTGGCCTCTTATTATGGCCCCCATTCGCATGGTTACAACACACACAATAGCTTAGTAAAGCAATTCCATCATGACTCTTTCCCTTACCATTTCCTTAACTCTCAGTTTAATATTTCTATCGTCTCTACGGAAAACCAAGTGAAGTGTACAATCAAAGAGGCCGAATAGAGGCTTCGGATGGCCTCGCTTGGAATTTTATGGGCTTTTCTTTGAATATGTCTGCGCTTTACACTATCTTTGCCGCATGGAAAAGAAAGATTTACGCATTGTCTATATGGGCACGCCCGACTTTGCCGTCGAGGCGCTGCGCTGCCTGGTAGAGGGCGGCTACAACGTAGTGGGCGTCATTACCATGCCCGATAAGCCAGCCGGACGCGGACACAAACTGCAGTTCTCGCCCGTTAAACAGTATGCCTTGGCACACAACCTGCCGCTGCTGCAACCTGAACGGCTCAAGGAGGAGAATTTCCTGGAGGCGCTGAGAAGCTGGCAAGCCGACCTGCAAATCGTGGTAGCCTTCCGTATGCTACCTCAGGCAGTGTGGGCCATGCCCCGACTGGGCACCTTCAACCTACACGCCTCGCTGCTGCCTCAGTACCGCGGAGCCGCACCCATCAACTGGGCCGTTATCAACGGCGAAACCCAGACGGGCATCACCACCTTCTTCCTAAAGCATGAGATTGATACAGGAGAGGTGATTCAGCAGGTGAGCGTGCCGATTACGCCGGCCGACAATGCGGGAACCGTACACGATAAACTGATGGTGCTGGGCGGACAGTTGGTGACGGAGACCGTGGACCGCATCCTGAATGGCACCATCCGCTCCATCCCTCAGGAGGAGATGATAGAGGGTCAAGAGCCCCTGAAACCGGCACCTAAAATCTTCAAAGAGACCTGCCGCCTGACGTGGAACCAACCCACCCTGACGCTGCACAACCTGGTACGCGGCCTCTCGCCCTACCCCGCCGCCTGGAGCGAACTCTGCAACCCCGCTGGCGAATGCCTCACGGTGAAAATCTATGAAACGGAACCGGAGGTAACGGCCGCTGCCGAGCAACCCGCTGCCAATCGTCCCACCCCTGGTACAATCAGCACCGACGGCAAGCACTACCTGCGTGTAGCTACGGCCGATGGATGGCTGCGCCTCACCGCGCTGCAACTGCCGGGTAAGAAGCGACTGGGCGTAGAGGAACTGCTCCGCGGCTTCCACCCCGACGAGCAATGGTATTTTGTCTAATCCTACTTAAACATAACGCATGAAACCAATCATTTCTCCCTCCATCCTCTCGGCCAATTTTGGCCACCTTGAGCAAGAGATGGAAATGCTTAACCGCAGTGAAGCGGACTGGGTACACATCGACATCATGGATGGCGTATTTGTGCCTAATATCAGCTTTGGCTTCCCCATACTGAAGCATGTAGCCCGACTGAGTGACAAACCGCTGGATGTGCATCTGATGATTGTACAGCCGGAGAAGTTTATCAACGAGGTGAAGGCGCTGGGTAGCAAGGTGATGAGCGTGCACTACGAGTGCTGCCCCCACCTGCACCGCGTGGTGCAACAGATACGCGACGCAGGCATGGAGCCAGGCGTCACCATCAATCCCTCAACGCCCATAAGCTTGTTGCAGGACATCATCGAAGAGCTCTACGTGGTCCAGGTGATGAGCGTTAACCCCGGCTTTGGCGGTCAGAAGTTCATCCCCCACTCGGTAGAGAAGGTGCGCCAGCTGCGCGACCTCATCAGCCAAACCGGATCAAAGGCGCTAATCCAGGTGGACGGCGGTGTGAACCTCACCACGGGCGCCCGTCTGGTAGAGGCTGGAGCCGACGTGTTGGTGGCCGGAAATGCGGTTTTCTCAGCTCCCGACCCCGAATTGGCTATCCATCAGCTGAAAAATCTGTAACCATTGTCAAAGGGAGGCACGTTATGCCAACCAAGACGCCGCTGCTTCGCCTGCTTATGTGCTACCTCTGTGGCATCTGGGCAGGCGATGCGCTTTATTTTAAGGAGGCGCCGCAGATTACGGGGATTGCGCTGGCGGCGGTGGTGGCCTGTCTGCTGCTTTTTCACATCAAACGATTCACCCTACAGCGCCGATGGCTACGGCAAGGCGAACGGGATGTGAAACGCCAACAATGCCTGCGTAAACGGCTCGATAGGGGGAGTTATCTGCTGCTCTATCTGCTACTCTTCCTGCTGGCGGCGGCATTGACGATGGTACAGCGGCCTGAAGAGCCACCCTATCCAGAAGAACGCCTCACGGCCCTTTGGGAGGTGACGACACATCCAAAACAGCGTACACATAGTGTAACCTGCGAGGGGCGACTACTCGGCCTCTTTCAAAACGACTCACTCCTCCATGTTCAAAGTGATTCTCTTTTCCGCTCCCTAAGACCCAGCCTTTACCGCCTCTACCTCAGCCAGGGCGACTCTGCCGCAGCCACACTCAGCCCTGGCGTGCGTATCGTGGCCCATTGCCGCCTGCAACCTTTTAAGCCCTTAGCGGGGAGTCCGGCATTTGACTACCCCACCTACGCCCGCCGCCGGGGATGGAGCGGTTCCACCTATCTGGCAGCAGGCCAATGGCAAAGGATGCAGCAATGGGCACAGCAGCAACAGACTGACGCCGGTACACTTGCAGCAAAAGAGCCGTTCATCGCCCGCTGCCGGCAGTGGTTGCTGACCCTCTACCGCAAGTCGGGCCTGACGGAGGCACCACTGGGCATCGTGACGGCATTGACCATGGGCGATAAGGATTTACTGCCTTGGGAAACGCGCCAACTCTTCACGGAGGGCGGTGTAGCTCATCTGTTGGCTCTATCCGGTCTGCATGTGGGGGTGCTTTATGCCTTGATGATGGGGTTGCTCTTCCCCTTGCGTCGGTTCTCGGGCGGCTGGCGGCTGTTGACGCTGGTGTGGAGCTTGGCGCTAATCTGGGGCTTTGCGCTCTTTACGGGGCTATCGGCCTCGGTGGTGCGCAGCGTAACAATGTATTCGCTGCTGGCTATCAGTTTAGCTATGGGCAGCGGCATGCTAACAATGAACCGGCTGACGGCGGCGCTTTTACTAATGCTGATGGTGCGCCCCTACTGGCTCTTCGACGTGGGCTTCCAGCTCTCCTTCTGCGGCGTGGCCGCCATCCTCTGGCTGCAACCGCCCTCCTCTCTAACCCTTGCGTCCCGCAGCGGATGGCGCTATCGTCTGAGGCAGTTCGTAACGGTCTGTCTTGCCGCGCAGGTGGGCACTACACCGCTGGTGGCCCTCTATTTCGGCACATTCTCCCCCTATTTCCTGCTGGCCAACCTCTGGTGCATGCCGCTGGTGGCACTGCTGCTCTACCTGACCGTGGGATGGCTGCTCTACCTGGCTGTAAGGTGGCTGATTCATTTGGCCGTGGGGTGGCTGGCTCTCTTGCCCTTCAGTTTGGGATTGACGGACAACTGCACTCTGACAGACGGTGGCGGACTGATGAGCGGCGTAATAAATGGCGTAGTAACGCTGATGACGGAAGGGTTACGGCTGATTCAGCGTCTGCCCCTGGCGCAGATTACCCTCCCCCGTCCCGACGGCTTCGAGCTCCTCCTCATTTACGCTATGCTCCTCATGCTCCCCTCATGGTGGCGCAAGCCCATAGCGCACCGTACCCTCTCGCTGCTCATCACCCTCTGGCTACTGGCGGCCTACCATTACTTCTTTAAGTCCATCATATCATAACCTTCACTAAATTCGACGGAGAAATTTCGTTCTTTGGGCTAATTTGATTAATTTTGTCGCCACATTTATATAGAATAGAAGAGTATGCTTTCAAAAATCATAGGACAAACCCAGGTGGATACCTTTTCACGCTGGATGGAGGATGCGGAACGGTACGTCATTGTCACTCACATCTCGCCCGACGGCGACGCTATCGGCTCCTCACTGGGATTGTGGCACTTCCTGACCGGACGGGGCAAGGAGGTGCATATCATCACCCCTAATGCCTTCCCCGACTTCTTCAAGTGGATGAGTGGCAGCAAGGATATTCTGAACTACGAACGGCAGCGCGACTTTGCCGACCATCTGATACGGATTGCCGACGTCATCTGCTGCCTGGACTTCAACGTCATCTCGCGCATCGGCGACATGGCCCAGGCGGTGAGCAAGTCAAAGGCCAAGAAAATCCTCATCGACCACCACCTCTACCCCGGCGACTTTACCGACGTAGTGATTTCTCACCCCAAAATCGCCTCGACCTGCGAGCTGGTTTTCCGACTAATCTGTCACTTGGGGGCCTTTGACGAGATGAGCAAAGAGGGGGCCGAATGCATCTATACTGGCATGATGACCGATACGGGCTGCTTTGCCTTCAACTCGAACAGCCCCGAAATCTACTTCATTATCAGCGAACTGCTCTCAAAGGGCATCGACAAAGACGCCATCTACCGCAAGGTATTCTACACCTACTCAGAAAGTCGCCTGCGCCTGCTGGGCCACGTACTGACGACGATGAAGACCTACCCCGCCGCACGCACTGCACTCATCACCCTGACCAAAGAGGAGCAATCACGCTTCAACTACATCAAAGGCGACAGCGAAGGGTTTGTCAACATCCCCCAACAAATCAAGCACACCGTGCTGGTGGGTTTCCTGCGTGAGGACACCGAGCGCCCCCAAATCCGCGTGTCGCTCCGCTCGGTGGGCAAGTTCCCCTGCAACCAGATGGCAGCGGAATTCTTCAACGGTGGCGGCCACCTCAACGCCTCGGGCGGCGAACTGGTAGGCTACACCATGGAGCAGGCCATTGCCCGCTTTGAAGAGGCCGTAGAGGCCTACCGACCCATCCTGGAGAGTTACGGCGAATAGCCTACGGCTGGCGTGAATGGCGCCAATAACCCCTACAACCTCCTCTAAAAGGTTAAAAGTACTGAACTTTACCTCCTTTTCAAGGTGTGAATCGGAGAAAACAGCTATTTTTGCACCTTAATTATATGAATAATTCATTTTGACTGACAATGAGAAAAATAACCTCTCTGTTTCTGGCTCTCTGTACGGTAGCCACTCTCTACGGGCTCTGCGCCTGCGACAACACCAAGACCTACGCCGAGATGCGCGAGGATGAGGACCGCGCTATTGCGGCCTTTTTGAAGGATAGCGCCATCCAGGTGATTACCCAAAAAGAGTTCCTGGCCAACGACTCGGTGACAGACCTGTCGAAGAACGAATACGTACAACTGGCCAGCGGTGTTTATATGCAGATTGTAGATAAGGGGTCGGCCAATCCGGCAGACACCATCCGCCCCAACGACATCGTGCTGGTGCGCTTCGAGGAGCAGGCATTACTGGAAAACAGCTACGGCTCGAAGAGCTACATCAGCAACCTCAACTACCCCGATGTAGATGAGTTCAAATACGCTGTGACTTCCACCTCTATCGCCGGTACCTTTACCAAAGGAGTGATGGTACAGTACTACAGCGACACCACCGTACCGGCCGGCTGGCTGGTGGCCCTGAGCTACGTGCGTAACAACGCCCACGTGCGGCTCATCATCCCCTCGAAACTGGGCCACAACTACGCCATGCAGAACGTCTATCCCTACTACTACGACTTGCATAAAATTAAATTCTGGAAATAACTTTCTAACCTCTTAAAAATAGATTACTATGACTCTGATCAAATCGATCTCTGGCATCCGTGGTACCATCGGCGGCCAGGCAGGCGAGGGCTTGAACCCTCTGGACATCGTAAAATTCACTTCGGCTTATGCCACCCTGATACGCCAGAACACCAAACTGACGAGCAACAAGATTGTAGTGGGCCGCGACGCACGCCTCTCTGGCGAAATGGTAAAGAACGTCGTAGTCGGCACCTTGATGGGTATGGGATGGGACGTAGTTGACATCGACCTGGCCTCTACTCCCACCACCGAACTGGCTGTAGTGATGGAGGGCGCCTGCGGCGGTATCATTCTGACCGCCTCGCACAACCCCCGTCAATGGAACGCCCTGAAGCTGCTCAACGAGCGGGGCGAATTCCTCAACAAGGAGGAGGGCAACGAGGTGCTGCGCATCGCTGAAGCCGAAGCCTTCAGCTACGCTGAGGTGGACAAACTGGGCAGCTACCGCCAGGATTTGACCTACAATCAGAAGCATATCGATAGCGTGCTGGCCCTGCCGCTGGTGGATGTGGAGGCTATCCGCAAGGCCGACTTCCACGTAGCCATCGACTGCGTCAACTCAGTAGGCGGCATCATCCTGCCGCAGCTGCTCGACCAGCTGGGCGTGAAGCATGTGGAGAAGCTCTACTGCGAGGCTACCGGCGACTTCCAGCACAATCCCGAACCGCTGGAGAAGAACCTGGGCGACATCATGCAGCTGATGAAGCAGGGCAAGAACGACGTGGCCTTCGTGGTGGACCCCGACGTGGACCGCTTGGCCATGATCTGCGAAAACGGCCAGATGTATGGCGAGGAATATACACTGGTGACGGTGGCCGACTACGTGCTGAAGCATACCCCGGGTAACACCGTATCCAACCTCAGTTCTACCCGCGCCCTGCGCGACGTGACCCGTCAGTATGGCTGCGAATACGCTGCCGCTGCCGTGGGCGAGGTGAACGTGACCACCAAGATGAAGGAGGTGGGTGCCGTGATTGGCGGCGAGGGCAACGGTGGTGTGATTTACCCCGAAAGCCACTACGGCCGCGACGCCCTGGTGGGTATCGCCCTCTTCCTGAGCCACCTGGCCCACGAAGGTAAGAAGGTGAGCGAACTGCGCGCCTCGTACCCCAACTACTTCATGGCCAAGAACCGCGTGGACCTCACGCCCGAGACCGACGTGGATGCCATCCTGGCCAAGGTGAAGGAGCTCTACAAGAACGAAGAAATCAACGATATCGACGGTGTGAAAATTGACTTCCCCGACAAGTGGGTGCATCTGCGCAAGAGTAACACCGAACCCATCATCCGCGTCTATAGCGAAGCCCACTCGCCCGAGGAGGCAGAGGCTATCGGCCAGGAGATTATGAACGTCATTGCCCAACTGGCTAAATAAACATCCCTACATCGCTCTATGACCGACTTCCTGCAAACCGCCAGCGAGCTGATTACCAGCGTCAGCGACTTTGTGTGTGGCTATCCTCTCTTCCTGCTGCTGATTGGCGGCGGTTTGTTCCTCTTCTTCTACTCGGGCTGCGTCTCACTGCGCTACCTGGGGAAGGCGATGCGCGCCCTGCGCCATTGCGACTCGTGCGCCGAGGGACAGATCAGTTCGGCCCAGGCGCTGATGAGCGCCATCGCCTCGACCGTGGGCATGGGCAACATTGCCGGCGTGGCGATAGCCGTGACGGTGGGCGGACCGGGAGCCATCTTCTGGATGTGGGTCAGCGCTATTGTAGGTATGTCAACGAAATTTTTTGAGGGGGCGCTCTCCATCATGTACCGCGGTCATGACTCGGAGGGCCAACCGCAAGGGGGTACCATGTACACACTGATCAACGGACTGGGTGAGGCATGGCGCCCCTTTGCCACCTTCTTTGCGGTGGTGGGCCTGATCGGTACCCTCTGCGTGATGCAGGCGAACCAACTGGTGGAGTCGATTACCACGGTCTTCACCACCCCGGCTGGCATTGAGAACACGGCCACCCTGCGCTTCATCATGGGGGTGATTATCGCCCTGATTGTGGCCTCTGTGATTGTGGGCGGCATCAAGCGCATCTCAGCCATCTCGTCGAAGATTGTGCCGGTGATGGTGGGCGGCTATATGCTGCTGGTGCTGGTGATTGTCTGCCTCAATATCGACCGTCTGCCCGAGGCCTTTGGCTCTATCTTCACCTCCGCCTTCAGCATGGAGGCAGGCATCGGCGGCTTACTGGGCATCGCCCTGACGGGTGCACGCCGCGCGGCTTACGTCAACGAGGCGGGTGTCGGCACGGCGGGCATGATGCACGGCGCCTCGCGCAACGATAACCCTATCCGCGAAGGGCTGGTGGCCATGATTGGACCGGCTATCGACTCGGGATTGGTCTGCACACTCACCGCCCTGCCTATCCTGCTGGCGGGCAACTACAACTCTGCCGAAGGCATCAAGGGACTCTACATCGCCCTGAACAGCTTTGAGACGCTGCTCCCCGGCTGGGGCCAGTATCTGCTGATGGTGATGGTGTTCTTCTTCGCCTTCAGCACCATGTTCTCCTACTCCTACTACGGACTGAAGTGCACCAACTTCCTCTTCGGCGCTCAGAACGCCAAGTATTACAACTACTTCTATCTGGTGATGATTGTGGTGGCCGCTGTGGTGCCCTTAGGCACCGTGGTAGCGGTGATGGACCTCTCGTTCGCCCTGATGGCTATCCCCACCATGACCTCGCTCATCCTCCTGGCGCCCCGCGTCAAGCGACTGATGAAGGAACGGCTCGCTTAAAAGCCGATGAAGGAATGGCCCGGCTCGCTTAAAAGCCGACGAAGGAACGGAACGATCCGCTTAGAGCAGGCCGATGCGCTGGATTTCCCCCTCGAAGTTGGGGGTGAAGAGACCCTTACCTAAGTTTTCGCGAATCTCGTCGAGGCTCCAGAAGCGACCGCCATCCAGCTCCTCGCTGGGAGTCACGGGGCCGTCGTAAACGGTGCGGTGCACAAAGACCAGCTCCCGCTCACGGGCGCTGTCGAAGACGTAGTGGGTCACCGTCTCGGGCGTGAAGTCGGTGACGCCCAGCTCCTCGCGCACCTCGCGCCGAAGGGCCATCTCCACGCTCTCGCCCAAATCCACATGACCACCCACCGCGGTGTCCCACTTACCCGGCTGAATATCCTTCCACAGCGGCCGGCGCTGCAGATAGAGTTCACCCTTCGAGTTAAAGAGATGCAGATGCACCACTGGATGAAGCAACCGGCTCCCATTATGGCACTCACCGCGCGAAGCCGCACCCACGATGTTTCCCTCTTCATCCACCACAGGAAACATCTCTTCCAGATTATCTTTCATAGCGCTTTATTTTATCGTCACTAACGTAGCCCCGAAACCGTACTCCTGGAACGAGGCATCCTGCGCCTTGCAGCTGGAGTACTTCCGCTTGAGCTCATCGAGCAAGGCCTTGCGAAGCACACCATCCCCCTTGCCATGGATAAAGACGATGCGCTGCTCGCGCTTGGAGCGGTACTGGTTCATCACCTCGCGGAACTTATCCAGCTGGTAGTTGAGAATCTCGCTGTTGCTCATGCCGCGGGTATCGTCGAGCAGTTCGCTGGCGTGGAGGTCAATCTCCAGAATGCCGTTGCGAATGCGGTTGCCCTTCGCACCTTTGGTCTGAGAGGGGGTGCGCGGCTTGGACTCATCGGCCTTGCCCTTCTGCAAGAGGGCCTGCTGGAGCGAGTCGGCATCCACATAGACCTGCTGCACGGGGGCGTCGTTGCGCACAATATCGTAAATCAGCGCCGGGGTGTCGAAGAAGTCGCTCTCCTGAAAGGTGTGGAGCTTATAGAACTTCACCACGTCGAGCCTCAGCTCCACGCTGACCACGGGCTTCAGGGTGAACGAACGCTTATCCTTGAAAGCCATCAGCTGCACGGCCACCCGCTCACGGTCGTTGAGCTCCGCCTTCTGGAACTCCTCGAGCAGCAACTTGGTGTTCGGCTCGATGGCTCCCATGGAGCGCACGGTCCACGCCTTCCCCTCAGCGGAGAGGTAGGTATAGTAGAGGCAGTAGTTGCTGTCGTTCACCAAATAGGCCTCGAAGGGGGTGGTGCTGACCGCCTTGATATCGACCGGCACATAGGCCAGACAGACGTTGAGCACATCCCCGCCACGCACCTCCGGCTGGCGGTAGGTGGAGAACAGGGCCGATTGCTTCAGCTCAGAGAGCTTCACCCCTTCGGTGGACGATGCACCCGTCTGCGAACGTTGGCCAGCAGCCTGTGCATGCGACTGTGCCACCTGAGCCGACGGCTTCAGCGCAGCCTGTTCAGCCGGACGTTTGGCCTCCTGCTGAGCCTGCTGGGCCCGCTGCTTGGCCGCCCTATCGGCTGCCGTGGGGATGTTGTAACTATCGGTCTCGATCACCACACACTCTTTCACCGGCATGGGGATGGCGAAACCATCCTCATCCTCCACCAGGACGATGTTCTTGCCCTGGAATCCCTTTACGATGCCGCCGCCAACCTCGCTGAGGAAGCGGACTTTATCTCCAATATTCATTCGTTTTCTATCTATTTGTGGCCGCAAAGTTACAAAAGTTTGCGCACTCTTGATGATTTTTGCCCCTTTTTGTGTATGTTTGCAGCCTGAATTGAACGAAATGAGTACGAAGATGAGACAAGACCCCCGCCATATTCGCATCAGCGACTACAACTATCCGCTGCCCGACGAACGCATCGCTAAGTTCCCCCTACCCGAGCGCGACCACTCCAAGCTGCTTATCTACCGCCACGGCCAGGTGAGCGAGAGCCGCTTCACCCATCTGCCCGACCTGATTCCCGCTGGAGAGCTGATGGTGTTCAACAACACCCGCGTGATCCAGGCTCGCCTCCACTTCCGCAAGGAGACCGGTGCACTGATCGAGGTGTTCTGCCTGGAACCGCTGCTCCCAGCCGACTATGCACAGAACTTCCAGCAGACGGAGCACACCGCTTGGCTCTGCCTGGTGGGCAACCTGAAGAAGTGGAAAGAGGGTACCCTGCACCGCGAGATGGTGGTGAAGGGGGAGACGGTGACACTCAGCGCCACCCGAGGCGAATGCCGGGGTACCAGTCACCGCATCGACTTCCGTTGGAACAATCCGCATATCACCTTCGCTGATATCCTGGAGAGCTTCGGCGAACTGCCCATTCCGCCCTACCTCAACCGCGAAACGCAGGAGAGCGACAAAGAGACCTACCAGACGGTCTATTCCAAAATCAAAGGCTCCGTAGCCGCCCCCACCGCCGGCCTCCACTTCACCCCACGGGTGCTCGAGGCGCTGCAAGCCAAAGGGGTGGAGCTGCAAGAGGTAACGCTCCATGTAGGGGCCGGCACCTTCAAACCGGTAAAGAGTGAAGAGATTGAGGGGCACGAGATGCACACCGAATACATCTCGGTGAACCGCACCACCCTGCAACGGCTCATCGACCACGACGGCCAAGCCATCGCCGTAGGCACCACCTCGGTACGCACCCTGGAGAGCCTATACTACATGGGCCTCACCGTGATGAAACAGCCCGACGCCACCGAAGAGCAACTGCACGTCAGCCAATGGCAGCCCTACCATCAAGAGAAAAAAGAAGCACCCCAATCGATAGGCGTTTTGGCACCCCAATCGGTAGGAGCGCTGAATGAGGAGATTTCAGCCGTAGAGGCTCTGAAGGCGTTGGCTAACTACATGGATCGTCACGGCTTGGAGGCCCTGCACAGCAGCACGCAGATCATCATCGCCCCCGGCTACCGTTACCACATCGTCAAGGCTATCGTCACCAACTTCCACCAGCCACAGAGCACCCTGCTCCTCCTGGTATCAGCCTTTGTAGGCGGCGATTGGCACACCATCTACGACTACGCCCTCGGCCACGATTTCCGCTTCTTGAGTTACGGCGACTCATCCATCCTCTTCGGAGAATAACACACAGTCACCCGCCTGGCAAGCAAGCCCGGCGGATGCCCTTAATTCTGCAAAAGCGCTGGGAACAACTACTTCAGCGTAAAGGTACGTGAGCCAATCAGAGTGCCCTCAGCAAAGATATCCAGCCGATACTCACCGGCAAAGAGGTACTCCTCCACCTCCCAATAGACGGTGACGGGGGTCTCCTCCCCATTGTACTCCACGTATTTCTTGATGGAGAAGGGCAGTTCGCGGTTCTCATAGGTGAAGACGTTCTGCGGACTCTTGCAGAGGATGCTGTTATCTGGCTTCACGATGTTAACATAGAGGGTACGTTCGCCATTGGTGGCGGTGATATTCTTTGCAATGACGAAATCCACCTTGAGCGAAGCCACGTCCTTCACACGCTTGGCCGTCTTCTTCCGCTTGTTGCGGGGCGTTACCTCGATGGCCGTGGCATCCAGCTGAGCGGCCAGCGTCACCTTCTTATCCAGGTTACGTTTCTCCTCCGTCAGGGTATTGATTTGGCGCGAAGCCTGATTGTACTTCTTCGTCACATCGGCAATGATCACCTTCTGCTGGGCGGTGAGCTGGTTGAGCGAGTCAATCTGGTTGATGTAGCTCACCATCACCTTACGCAGCGTGGCCAGCTCCTTCTTCAGTCGGCGAATCTCGGTGGCGTTTGTGCTCTTTACTGTGCGAAGCTCCTCCAGCAGACGTTGGGTCTTCAGCTGCTCCTGCTCCAGAAGCACCTGCAGCGAGTCGTTGGCAATGGTGGTGCGCAACTCATCATACTGCTTGGCAAAGTCAGTATATTGGTTCTCCAGGTCCTCCTTCTCCAGTTGGAACTCCTGCGTCAGCTCATAGTTAGTCTGCTTCTCGTTGACAAGCAACACCGTAACCAGCACCAGCAGCGCAATCAACACACCTGCGGCCCCATAGAGCCACTTCATATTCAGATTATTCATATGCTTCGTACACAAAATAGGTTAAATCAGAGGGCAAAGATACAACAAAGCACTCCCTGATGCAAGAAAAAACACTGAAAAAACGGAAAAGTTTGCTGGATATAGAAAAAAAGCGCTATATTTGCGCCGCATTTTCAGCACGGTGAAGGCCGTCAGCTTTACGGGGTTGACTGGATTTGACAGCGGGCAGAAAGGATAAGTAAGCATGCAGTGCGTC
>CAMAMO010000009.1 GCA_945836915.1 uncultured Mediterranea sp. | reverse complement strand
GGCTTCTACCTCGGCTCTATCGGTGGTCCGGCCGCTATCCTGGCTCAGAACAACATCAAGAGCATTGAGTGCGTAGAGTATCCCGAACTGGGTATGGAGGCCATCTGGAAGATTGAAGTGGAAGACTTCCCCGCTTTCATCCTTGTGGATGACAAGGGCAACGACTTCTTCAAGCAGCTCAAACCTCGAAAATAAGCACATAGCTTTAGGTTTATAACAAATTATTGAGCCCCAAATCGCACATTGTAGCGGTTTGGGGCTTTGTTATTCAGACTTTTTTCGTACATTTGCGCAGATAATAGTATCAATGGTATATGGATAAAGTTAAGGAATTGCTGGCGCGAGAGAGTTGGTTGCGCCCTTCTGAGGCGTTGCTCGATCAGTTCTTAGCACCTGCTGAGAGTATCTCGCTGAAGAAGAATGAGGTGTTGATTATGAGTGGGAAGTATGATCCCAACATCTATATCGTCAAAGAGGGCATAATTAGATACAGCTACATGGATGGTGTGAAGGAGACGACCTTCATCTTTGCCCTTCCTGGCAGTATGATTATCTCGATGCACTGCTTCTATGCCCATCAGCCAGCCTTTTATCAGGTTGATGCCTGTTGTCCATCCATCGTTTTGCGCATAACCAAGAGCCATTTCGACCATTTGGTGGAGAGCTCGCATGAGTTCGCCCGTTGGGCCTTATCCTACGAACAAGGGCAACTCTACTATTTGGAAAAGAAAGACACCGTCATCAATGGTGATGCCAGAGAGCGCTACGAGTCGCTGCTCCGCCAGCGCCCAGATATATTGGAAAAGGTGGCGCTGAAGCACATCGCCTCTTATCTGGGCATCACACCCCAGTATTTCTCTCGCTTGAAGCAACAAATTCGTTAATGTGCTGAGCGAGATCTCAGCTGTTTCCAATCATGATGAAATCGCTATGCTTCCTTCTCTTGATGCTACTATGCACTGGCGGACGCGCTCAGCAACAGCATACTGTTGAGCGGGGCAATGACGTTTTGCGTTTTGACTCGGTAGAGGCCCACTTTCCCCGTTTGCGGCAGGAGTCTGAGCCTTATGCGGTTCATTATGGATTTGCCAATGTAGGCCGTCAGCCGGTGATTATCCGTCAGGTCTCTCTCTCTTGTGGGTGCCTCTCCGCCGACTATCCTCAAGGCGAGGTGGCGCCAGGCGAGCGTGGTGTGATAACCATTACCTTCCGTCCCAAGGGCTATGTAGGTCCAATCTTTCGTGAGGCTTGCCTCTATACCTCGCTCTCAGACGAGGAGCCTACCCAGTGCCTTAAACTATATGGCGAGGTGCTTCCACCCTCTGATCCTTGGTACCACTATCCCCATCATCTCGGAAATCTGCGCGCCAAACAGACCGGTGTCACCTTCCGCATCAGGGGGCGCAGCGGTAAGATGGTTGAGGCGGTAGCCGTAGTCAATAGCGGCGAGACTCCCTTGCAAATCTCCTCGTCAGACCTTCCCCCCTATTTATCTCTCTCCACCACTCCTGCTGTAATCGGGGCAGGCGAGGAGGCCGACCTTGGCCTCACCCTCGTAATCGATGAACTGCCCGTTAAGGTGCGGCAGACAGGTCTCTCTTTGCCGATTACATTGAAGGGTACAGGTGTTCCCACAGACAGCCTTCCTACCCTTCGTATCAAGATAGTACCCTAACGCAGAGCCACTCTGCTTCTGCATCTATTACAAGTATTAATATTTATACCTGCGCATTACTGACGGATTTAACACTCTTATACCTGCGCATTCCAGATTCTCTGCGTAATGCGGCGTTGTAATTGATATCTTTTCTCTTGAGTAGGTGTTGTTAGTAGCGCCGAATAGGGCACAATATCTTCCGCCCCCAGACTAGGAGGAGGGCAAAAGCGACGCGGATGGAAATCAGCAGCAGGACGGAGATGCCTGTGGCGGCAAAGACGATGGTGTCCTCCAGCATGGAGTGGTTCATTATCAGGTGGTAGTTTACGTCGTTGGCCTCTTCGCGCGTCACGATGCCCTTTTCCTCCAGCTCCAGCATGACGGCTGAGCCGTAGCTGATGCCCAGCACATTACCCACTAACCACATGTATGAGGCTTGTTGGGGCAAACCGAAGAACTTCATCAGCGGCGAGAGAAGGTGTGAGAGCGGTTTGAGCAGTCGGTAGGCCTCCAGCATGCGCTGAATCACCATCAGTACATAGATGATGAGTGCCACCATAAACGACATCTTGACCTGCGATACGGCCCATGTGGTCATCACCTCTGTCAGTGTGCTGTTGGCTTCTGCACCCAGATAGAGGTACGATCCAGCAATCTCGGGCAAGAACTGATTGAGCAGTAGGGCACAGAGGCAAGCCATCATCAAGCGCAGAATGCCCATTTTCCAGAATGATGAACCCGTCTTCTGGTTCACGGCACACTCCATAGGCAGGGCGTGGCAGAGCGCTATCATTAGTGAGAGGATGGTGGCCTGCTTCATGGTGAGCGGTATGGACATCATCACCGCTACGCCCGCATAGGTTCCAGCGGTAGCGCCTGAGATAAAGGCCACTGCCGATTCTCCCGGCAGTCCGAAGTAGATGAAGAGCGGGTTGATACACTCCGCAATCCAAGCCAGCAGGCCTGAGTGCTTCATCAACGTCACAGCCAATGAGATGGGAATCATCAACTTCAGCAACCAGCTGGTGCTGGCCCAAGCGATGGGGATTGCCTTCTGCAGGCAGTCAAAGAATGTAGTTAAGCCTCTTCCGATAATCCTTGCCATGACGATTATGATTGAAAACGGCCGCAAAGATGCTAAAAATTATCGATATACTAAAACGTTTTTCCCGTTCATTTCCTATGGTTTGCAGGCCACGTGATGACTTCAAAAGAGAAGGGTGATGATGTGCGAGATGAAATGCTTGCATTTCGCAGATGAATTGTTAATAAAACGCGGATGAAATGCTTGCATTTTAGGCGGCAAATATGAATAGTATCAACCGACCTTATTCGTGCTTCTTTTTCCATTGGCGATAGGCCTTTAATACCTTTTCGCCATCGGTGTTGTACCAGCTGTAGCCATTACGACGTTCGTAGCCTATCTCGGAGAGGTCGTAGCGAGGGATGCCGTCCCGGTCGCAGAAGAAGGGACGGTTATCCTCTAAGGTGTAGAAACGGGCCCACAGTACGGGACAGGGAAAGTCATCTTCCGGGCACGGGGCCATACGATAATCTTTCCGCCCCTGCTCATCGATAAACTCCTGGCGGTAAAGGCCGGTGATACGATGGGCTTTCAGCCAGGCTACGGCTCCTTCGATAGAGGCCTTGACTGCCTCTGAGGGGTTGGGGAGCGACATGAGCAGCAGGATGATATCGTCGCTCTCCGCTCCGCTGAGCGAGGGGAGTTCGTAGGCTCTTGCCTTAGCGGGAGCTAAGGTTTGTTCATCATGTTGAGCGCACCAAACGGTCAACTGGTCGCCTTGCCTGATTTGAGTTTTGAGGATGCATCCAATACCTTTATCAAAGGCGATGCGGGCTGCCTGACGGATGGAATCGGGCACGAAGGTGTAAGGCGCTTTATGTTCATAGACCTCGCGCAACAGCTTCATGGTATTAATCATGGCGCCGTCATTGTAGGTGATGTGGGTGTAGTAGCCATAGTTTCGTGGCCAGAACTGAGGCCAGCCGCCATGAGGGTATTGGGCTTTGAGTAGGTAGCGGATGCCTTCAAGTGCTCCTTGAGCAAAGCGCTCTTGGCTTGTGGCTTGATAGACACGTGACAGGTAGCGAATTTCGGTAGTTGTGGCGCCATTGTCAATGGTGCTTTCGTTGACGTCATGCTTGGCTTGCAATACATCCTCCAGCTCGGCGGGGCTAAGCTCAGCTGGCATGTAGATATTTTTGGGCCAGCCTCCACTGTCCTGTTGGTAGAGCAGTACGTTGTCGGCTATACGCACAGCCTCGGCTGTGGCGCAGAAGGCATCACTCAACTTTGGGGCCAGACTTACCCAGCTTTTGTAGGATTGCTTCGCTTTGTAACTCACCTCCTCTTGGGCGTGTAGAGTCAGGCAACAGGCCATACAGAATAGCCAAAGGATTTTTATATTCATGATGTTTCTGTTATGGATTCGTGGCATAATAGGATATCTGCATGTGGAAAGCCGCCGTGCGTCAGTAGGCGGGGCGGTACTTACCCTCCTCTTTGTCGTCGAGCATGCTGAGGTAGCTGGTGTAGCGTGAGGTGCTGATGTAGTGCTCTTCTACCGCTTGGCGTACGGCGCAGCCGGGCTCCTGGCGGTGGGTGCAGTTGCTGTATTTGCAGTGGGCGGAGGTGGCGAATATCTCAGGGAAGTAGTGACCGATTTCCTCTACCTCCATGTCGAAGGTGCCGAATCCTTTGATGCCCGGGGTATCAATCAGATAACCGCCGTCGGGCAGGGGGAACATCTCGCTGAAGGTAGTGGTGTGCATGCCTTTGTTGTGCACCTGTGAAATCTCTCCGGTGCGGGCGTCTGCTTGGGGTAGTAAAGCGTTGATTAGCGTGGATTTACCGGTTCCTGAGTTGCCAGAGAGGAGGGTGACCTTTCCCTTCAGTTCACTGCGCAGGGCGTCGATGCCCTCTTCCTTCAAGGCAGAGATGCGGTAGCAGGGATAGCCGATAGTGGTGTAGAGGTGGATGAGGCTCTCTAAGTAGTGGAGCTCGTCAGCGTCGTAGCGATCCACTTTGTTGAAGACCAGCATCACGGGTACACGGTAGGCTTCAGCGGTAGCTAAAAAGCGGTCGATAAAGGTGGTGGAGGTCTCCGGATAGTTGACCGTGATAAGCAGCATGCACTGGTCGAGGTTCGAGGCCAGGATATGACTCTGCTTCGAGAGGTTGGAAGCGCGACGGATGATGTAGTTCTTTCGCTCCTCAATCTCATGGATAAAGGCGGTGCCTTCCGCATTGCGCACGATTTGTACACGGTCGCCCACAGCCACCGGGTTGGTGCTGCGAATTCCTTTCAACCGGAAGTTACCCTTCACTTTGCACTCCACGGTCGTTCCGTCGTCGGTCTTGACCAGATACCAACTGCCGGTGTTCTTAATGACTAATCCTGTCACGCTTAATAGATAAAAAATGAAGCAAGTGTTACCCGTGGTGTTCGTAGGGGTAACACTTGCTTGATGGGGTTATGCTTATACCGTCATAATCTCTTTATCCTTGGCTACCAGCATGTCATCAATCTGCTTGATGTACTTGTCGTGCAGCTTCTGGAGTTTCTCTTCGCCACCCTTCTGGACATCTTCGGCCAAGCCCTCTTTAACGGACTTCTTCAGCTGGTCGATGGCATCGCGGCGGGCGTTACGTACGCTCACCTTGGCGGTCTCACCTTCTCCTTTGCACTGCTTAGCCAGTTGGCGACGGCGCTCCTCGGTGAGGGGTGGAATGCCGATGCGGATAATCTCACCATTATTCTCAGGCATGATGCCTAACGTGGAGTCGATAATCGCCTTTTCAATTACGCGGAACATGCTCTTGTCCCAAGGCTTGATAGCAATGCTGCGGGCATCGGGGGTGGTGACTGCAGCTACGTTGTTGATGGGCACCATGCTGCCGTATGAATCTACGCGGATACCATCCAGCAGACGAACGTCGGCTTTACCGGCACGGATGTGAGCCAGTGCATCTTCCAGATACATGCATGCCATATCCATTTTCTCTTGAGCGTCGCTCAGAATCTCTTTAACCTCTTTCATGTTGTTTATGTTTTAATGTATCGTTGAACGGATTAATTGTGTACCAAGGTGCCAATCTCTTCGCCCTCCATCACGCGCTTCAGGTTGCCTACGGTGTCCATGTCGAAGACGATGATGGGCAGGTTGTTCTCCTTGCACATGCAGGTAGCGGTCAGGTCCATCACCTTGAGGCCGCGCTTCAGTACCTCGTCGTAGGTAATGTCGTGGAACTTGGTGGCCGTGGGGTCTTTCTCGGGGTCGGCGGTGTAGATGCCATCCACGCGGGTACCCTTCAGCATCACGTCGGCTTCAATTTCGATGCCACGCAGGCTGGAGCCCGTGTCGGTGGTGAAGAAGGGATTGCCTGTGCCGGCTGACATGATGACCACTTCACCGGCCTCCATGCACTCAATGGCGCGCCACTTATTGTAGAATTCGCCGATAGGCTCCATGCGCACAGCGGTCAGCACGCGCGCTTTCACGCCGGCTGATACCAAGGCCGAACTCAAGGCCAGGCTGTTGATGACCGTAGCCAGCATACCCATCTGGTCTCCCTTGACTCGGTCAAAGCCTTTGCCGGCTCCGCTCAGTCCGCGGAAGATGTTACCACCGCCAATGACGATACCAATCTGTACGCCCATGGCGTGAATCTCTTTAATCTGTGCGGCATATTCGGCCAGACGTTTCTCGTCAATGCCGTACTGCTTTTCGCCCATCAGGCTCTCGCCGCTGAGCTTGAGAAGTATTCGTTTATAGTTTGACATAATCTGTTTATTTAAGGTGATTTTCGTTTGTCACGACAAAGTTAAGCAAATATTCTGAAATTTGGTGCTTTTCACTCACTTTTTGATGGAGAAATCTCCTCTAAGCCACTTTCTGATAGACCATTCGCCGCCGAAGGAGGGTCTGAACCACTCCGCGTTGGGTCAGATAGGCCAAAAAGGAGAACCAGAGGGCGTGGTTGCCCCAACTGTTGTGGAGGGTGGCATAGAGCAGGAAGAAGGTGGCCGAGGCGATGGCCATGGAGAGGAGCATGCCGCGGGTGGCGGTAGCTCCGATGTAGATGCCGTCCCAAATGAAGGCGGCCACGCCGCAGACGGGAATGAGCAGCGCCCAGGGGAAGTAGGTGGCGGCAGCTGCGATGACCGCCTCTTCTGAGGTGAGCAGACGCAGGAAGGCGGAACCGCCCAACGCATAGGTCAGCGTAAAGAGGATGGTCATGACGAGACCCCAGCCGAAGAGGTGGCGCACCGTGCTATGAAAAGCCTCGGCATGTCGGGCACCGATGAAGCGGCCGCTCAGCGCTTCGCCGGCAAAGGCGAATCCATCCATGATGTAGGAGTAGAGGGTGAAGAGCTGCATTAGCAGGGTGTTAACCGCTAAGATAATCTCTCCTTGCGCCGCACCGGCTGACGTGAAAAAGAGGGTGACAGCCACCAGGCAGAGGGTGCGCAGAAAGATGTCGCGGTTCACGGAGAAGAAGCGACTCATGGCTTGGCGGTGGCAGACGCTACGCAGGGTTTGCATGGTGAGGAGGGGCTTGGGCAGGTAGCGCCCCAACCGTCCGTAATAGCGGAGGAAGAGGAGTAAAGCGGTGAGGAAACCGGCATACTGGGCGATCAGGGTGCCCAGTGCTACACCCTCTACTTTCATACCCAAGCCATAGACCAACAGCAGACTGCAGAGGATGTTGGTCACGTTCTGAACAATGGCTATCCACATGGGCGAGCGGCTGTTTTGCATGCCGATAAACCAGCCCGTCAGTCCGTATAGACCCAACATAGCGGGGGCTCCGTAGATACAGATATGGAAATAGGTGCGGGTCAAGGCCTCCACTTCGGCGGTGGGGGGTGCGATGAGCGTCAAGGCCACTTGGCAGAGGGGGTATTGCAGGAGGATGAAGCTGATGCCTAACAGGAGGCCGATGAGGAGGGCACGAAGCAGCAGACGAATCACTTCGGGGAAGTCGCGCCGGCCATAGGCTTGCGAGGTCATGCCCCCGGTACCCATGCGCAGGAAGGCGAAGAGCCAGTAGATGATGTTGAAGAGCATGCCGCCTACTGCGATGGCGCCGATGTAGGAGGCTGCGCCTAAGTGCCCTACGATGGCTACATCCACCAAGCCGAGCAGGGGCACCGTAATGTTGGAGATGATGCTGGGCAGGGCAATACGAAGAATCTGTCTGTTGCGCTCGTTCATGGGGTTACAGCAGGTATTGTACCTCTTTAAACAGGTATTCGCGTACGGCACCTTGCTCATCTTCAAGTACAAACCGTCCATCGGGCTCTACACGGAGCAGACGGGCCATAAAGCACCCTTGGGCATCGACGTAGGAGTGATACCCCTCGCGGCGGAAGAGTACACGCTGGTAGCGGTTGGCGATTGTTTCGGAGTAGCTCTCATAGTCCTCTGTCTCGGCTTGACGGAAGGCGGTCATCATCCGTTGCATCACCTCCTCCAGGATAGCGAGGCGGTCGTGCTCCTGTCCGGTAATCTGACGGAGGGAGATGGGATTGGGGGCGTCGCTGACGAAGCGGGTTTGGTTGATGTTGAGTCCGATGCCGCTGATGGAGCGGGCTATCTGGCTGCCGTTAAGGTCGTTCTCTATCAGAATGCCGCAGATTTTCTTCTCTCGCCAATAGATGTCGTTGGGCCATTTGATGGTGATTTCGTCGCTCCATTGGCTCAAGGTCTCTTGAATGGCTAATGAAACCATCTGTGAGATGAGGAACTGCTGGCGGGCCTTCAGATGGGTAGGGTAGGTGACGAAGCTGAAAAGCAGGTTCTTCCCCGCCTCCGATTCCCACGAGTTGCCCCGTTGTCCCTTGCCTGCCGACTGGTAGTTGGCGCTAACGGTGGTGAAGGGAAGGACACGCTCGCCCTCACGCTGGCAGAGCTGGCTGAGGTAGAGGTTGGTGGAGGGGGTCGCTTCCAAGGCGATATGGGGGAAGGTGGTGATGATGTCCATAAGGGGGTAGGGTTAGTGAACACAGGTGAGTGGGGGATAGAAGGCGTTCTGGATATGCTCGATATGAAAGGGGGCCTTCTCGCCCACCACGGAGATGATGTCAAACCGCAGGGGCAGGGTAGGTTGGAAATACTTGACGTAGCAGTTGGCTGCGGCCACCACCCGGCGAATCTTGAGCCGGTTCACCGCCTCTTCGGGTTGGAAGAAGAGGGTGTTGCTGCGGGTCTTCACCTCGATGATGGCCACCTCCTTGTCGTCAGAGGCTACGATGTCGAGTTCCAGATGGCGTACCCGCCAGTTGCGGTGGAGGATGTGGTACCCCTTCGCCAGCAGGAAATCGACAGCGGCCTGCTCGCCAGCCTGTCCCAGTTGGTTATGCTTGGCCATGTGTGGGGATTACTCTTCTGGATAAATTATCATGCCACGGGTGCCCAATTGGGGTGCAGGTAGCGTTTCGATAACCTCTCCGAGGGGTGAAACCAAACCGCGGGTCTGTGCCGTGGGGCGCTCTAAGATGGTCTTACCCGTAATCTGTTCCAAGGCCAAGCCGTAGAGATACTCCTGTTGCGAGCCGTAGGGACGGTAAATGCGGATGATATCTTTCTCATTGAAGGGGTTGAGCTCATCGACAGCAAGGTCGGGCTGGAAGCCGTTCTCGTAATCGCCAAACCCTTTGGCGTTATAGGATTGGAAGGTAATGGGGGCAATTTCATAGGTTTTCTGTAAATCGCTGCCCTGCTTCTCGCCTTTGCCCACTCTGAAGACCTCCATACCCACATTCTTACCCGTGGTGGTTTGGCCAATCAGATAGACCTCGATGTCGATACCTTTCAGCGAGTTGATTACCAGTTCGCTGGCCGATGCCGTGTGTTTACCGACAAGCACATAGAGTCTGTTCAGGTTGAGCATGGCTTGAGAGAGGCTGTTTTTCAGCGTCTCTTTGGAGAGGCTCTCTCCAAATGCCTTACTCTCCCGCTTATTGCCTAACTTCTTCATGCGGCTGTCGTTGAAACGGTACTCTACGAAGGTCTTGCCTTTGCTGGCCTCTCCGGCAATAGCGGTAGAGAGCAGGTTGGCAGAGGCTACATGACCGCCTCCATTGTAGCGGAGGTCGAGCACCAGGTCGCTGATGCCTTCTGATTTGAACTTCTTCAGCTCGTTAAGCAACTCTTCATCGTAACTCCCTTCAAAACTGCTGTAGGCCAGGTAGCCTACTTTATGCCCCTCAACCTCCTCCACTTGTGCCTTGAGGATGGGGTTGAGATGGATGGCATTGCAACTCAGCGTTACTGTTTGCGGAGCGCCTATGGTGTTATCCTGCTGGCGGGTTAATATTTGCACGGTGTGCGTTTCGACTGTTGTTGCGGCCATAAGGGCGATGTAGCTATCTGTCCAGTTGCTCATGCGGATGTATTTGCCGTCGAACTTCTCTATCAGCGTACCGCGGGCCAGCCCGGCGTTGGCAGCTGGAGAGTCTGCATAGACGCCATTGACAATGAAGCGCATGTAGTAATCCTTTGTTTTGGGGTCAGACTCATTGGGGTATACATATGGGAGGAGTCCCACCAAGCCATAACTCATCGTCTTCTCCTTAGCGTAGGGGTCAGAAGCGCGGGTGGTAGCGTAATCGGGCACCTCTGTGATGTAGGAGAAGAGATTGTATTTGGTCTGGACGTTGCCTTGCTCATCCGTTACGGTATAGGGCTTTTTATCCAGTGTATTGGTTTTCAAACTCAGCAGGCCATTATAGAAAAATGATTGGTAATCCAAGTCATAATTCAGTTTTTGGGCCTTGTATTCGTCGTTCCAGAGGTAATAATCGCTCAGAATGGCGAAGGAGAGTTTGTTGACCTCTTCATCATCGCTCTTCTCCTCTGTCGAGGTGCCGTTATTTTCATTCTCATTCTCTGTCTCTCTCTTCTCCTCCTCTTTGCTGTCGCTGCATGCGGTGCTAAGGGTGAGGCAGCCTATCAGGCTTAGAAGATAGAAATAGGTCGATAAACGTTTCATTTTCGCAATAAAATTAGGGTTGAAAAATCATGGGCAAATGTAGGCATTCATTTTAATAAATGCAACTATTAGCTTCGATAAAGCGCTAATTGGGAAGAAATCGTTGCAAAAAGAGGCGCTGCGAGCGAAAAAGGGAGGCTTTCGTTTGCTATTTTCACGGAGTAAGCGTAATTTTGCAGCAAAAGCATAATGCATTACCCCTCACGCCAAATGAAAAGAAACAATGCCCCCTCTCTGCGAGGACAACACGAAGAGATTAACCGCCCTCACCGCATGGTTTGCCTGCTGAGTGAGGAGGAGTATCGTCTGGTGAACCGCTACTTGCGTAAGTACAAGATTACGAACAAGTCGCGCTGGATTCGTGAGAACCTGCTTCACTTTATCCACCGCAATATGGAGGAGGATTACCCTACACTCTTTGCTGAACACGAAATGCGCCGTTGACCGATGGATGATACCTATTTCATGAAGCAGGCCTTGAATGAGGCTCGGGAAGCGGCCCGACGGGGCGAGGTGCCTGTCGGCGCGGTGGTGGTCTGTCGCGACCGCATCATTGCGCGGGGGCATAATCTGACGGAGATGTTGGTGGATGTCACGGCACATGCCGAGATGCAGGCCATTACGGCGGCCGCCTCTTCGTTAGGGGGGAAGTATCTGACCGACTGCACGCTCTATGTCACGGTAGAGCCTTGCGTGATGTGTGCCGGAGCCATCGGCTGGTCGCAACTGGGCCGGTTGGTCTATGGTGCACCTGATGAGAAGCGGGGTTACAGGCGCTACGCACCTCAAGCGCTCCACCCCAAGACGGAGGTGGTGAGTGGCGTGATGCAAGAGGAGTGTGCCGCCCTGATGAAGCAGTTCTTCCAGGCGCGGCGATAGATTAAGCCTTCTTCTGCTTAGGCTCGCCTATCAGCGAGAGCAGGATATACCATATTATAATAGGTACAAAGGCCTTCATCGAGAAGAGGGCAAAGAGCGGGATACAACCGATAAAGAAGAAGGGAATGCGGCGGTCGCTCTTCATCTTCTTCAACGAGAACATCGGAATCTCACTCACCAGCAGCCAGGAGAAGAGTAGCACCAAGGCCAACGTGAGCAACGCCAAGGGGAAAGCCCATTGCTGAACCCGTTCAGGGTTACCGTTTAAAAACAGGACGTAAGAGGCCCAGAAGAGGGCGTTAGCCGGTACGGGCAGACCGATGAACGAGGTGGTCTGGCGGCTGTCGTTGTTGAACTTCGCTAATCGGAGGGCTGAGAAGACCGCAATCAGGAAGGCTACATAAGGCAGCAAGGCGCATGCGCCACCCCAACTTTGTGCTACCGCCACCTGCTGCAACAGGTTGAAGAGCATCGAGGCTGGAGCCACACCGAAGCTGACATCATCAGCCAGCGAATCCAGATCCTTACCGATGGGGGAGTGGGCATCTAAGGCCCGAGCGGCCAACCCATCGAAGAAATCGAACACCGCACTGAGCAGGATAAAGGCGAAGGCCAATGTAAACTGGCCGTCGAAAGCCATCACCACAGCGAGGCAGCCGCTGAAGAGATTCAGGCAGGTGAGGGTATTGGGAATATGGCGTTTCATGTATATGGAATCAATTAAATGTTCGTTTTGTTCAGCCGTCAGACTAATTTGGCTATGACGGTCTGGTTACCGGTGGTAAACTGACCCAGTTCTACCTTGACCTCCGTACCGAGAGGCAGATAGACATCCACGCGCGAACCGAACTTGATAAAGCCCATGTGCTCATCGATGAAGCACTCTTCACCCGGTTCGGCATAGGTCACAATGCGGCGAGCCATGGCGCCTGCAATCTGGCGAGCCATAATCTCCACTCCTTCGGGCGTCTCGATAATCACTGCCGAGCGCTCATTGTCGGTACTGGCCTTGGGCAGCCATGCCTTCATGAAGCGGCCATCTTGGTGCCACACCTTCTTCACCACCCCATCCACGGGGTACCAGTTGGCATGGACATTGACCAAACTCATAAAGATGGAAATCATCAACCGGCGGTCATGGAAATACTCGTTTTCGTCCACCTCTTCAATCACAACCACCTTGCCGTCAGCGGGAGCTACGACCACCTTCTCCGTATCCTGTCCGAAGTAGCGGATAGGGCAGCGGAAGAAGTTGACCATGATACCATAGACGATGAGGCTGATGGCGGCTACAATATAGAAAGGCAGTTTGTTTTCGATGCCCAAATAGAGGGCGCTGTTGACCACGAGGAGAAGGCCCATGCCAGCCCAGAGGGTGTGGGTCCCTTCACGATGGAGTCTTATCTTTTTCAGTTTCTTTAATCTACTCATTGAGGTTGTGTTCTTATGATGGATGTATTTGATTTGCAAAAATAGATTTATTTCGAGACTTAGGCAAACTTTTAGCCATAGAATTGCATCAAAACATAAATTTTTTCTGTTTTTGTTGCCAGTTTATCGGTTAGAATGTATCTTTATGCGCTCAAATCAGCCAATGAGACTCTAAAAAATGCAAGATTTTATTCATTTACACGTTCATACCCAATACTCCCTGCTCGACGGGCAGGCCAGTGTACCCCGTCTGGTGGATAAGGCCATCAAGGATGGCATGCGTGGCATTGCCGTTACCGACCATGGCAACATGTTTGCCATAAAGGAGTTTACCAACTATGTCAATAAGAAAAACAGCGGCCCGAAGGGAGAGATTAAGGATATAAAGAAGCGCATCGAGGCCATTGAGCGGGGCGATGAGGCGTGTGAGGATAAGGAGGCCACCCTGGCTGAGTGCCGCCAGAAGTTGGCGGAGGCCGAGGCGAAGATTTTCAAGCCGATTATCGGTTGTGAGATGTATGTGGCCCGTCGCACCATGGCCGACCGCGAGGGTAAGCAGGACCAGAGTGGTTACCACCTGGTGGTGCTGGCTAAAAATGAGAAGGGGTATCACAACCTGATTAAGCTGGTCTCACGGGCGTGGACCAAGGGCTACTACATGCGCCCGCGTACCGATCGCAGCGAGCTGGAGAAGTACCATGAGGGACTGATTGTCTGCTCAGCCTGTATCGCTGGCGAGGTACCCCGTGCACTCATCAATGACCAGATAGAGAAGGCTGAGGAGGCCATCCAGTGGTATAAGAACCTCTTTGGCGATGACTACTACCTGGAGCTGCAGCGCCACGAGGTGACTAACCCCGCCATAAGGGCCAACCGCGAGGCCTTCCCCTTGGAGCAGAAGGCCAACGGCCTGATGCTGGAGCTGGCCAAGAAGTATAACATCAAGGTGATTTGCACCAACGACGTCCACTTTGTGGATGAGGAGAATGCCGAGGCGCACGATCGCCTCATCTGCCTCAGCACAGGCAAGGACCTCGATGACCCCACCCGCATGGTCTATACCAAGCAAGAGTGGATGAAGACCAAGGCGGAGATGAATGCCATCTTCGCCGACCATCCCGAGGCGTTGAGCAACACCGTAGAGATATTAGATAAGGTGGAAATCTACTCCATCGACCATCCCCCCATCATGCCCACCTTCGCCATTCCTGAGGAGTTTGGCACCGAGGCTGAGTATCGCCAACGACTCACGGAGAAGGACCTCTTCGATGAGTTTACCCAGGATGAGAATGGCAACGTGGTGCTGAGCGAAGAGGCGGCCCATGCCAAGATCAAGCGTTTGGGCGGCTACGAGAAGCTCTACCGTATCAAATTAGAGGCCGACTACCTGGCCAAACTGGCCTTCGACGGCGCCAAGCAGCGCTACGGCGACCCTCTCTCCGACGAGGTGCGCGAGCGGCTGAAGTTCGAGCTATACATCATGAAGACCATGGGTTTCCCCGGTTACTTCCTCATTGTGCAGGACTTCATCAATGCAGCCCGTACGCAGTTGGGCGTCTCTGTCGGCCCGGGTCGTGGTTCGGCGGCTGGCTCAGCGGTGGCCTACTGCTTGGGTATCACCAAGATTGACCCCATCCAGTACGACCTGCTGTTCGAGCGTTTCCTCAACCCCGACCGTATCTCCCTCCCTGATATCGACGTTGATTTTGATGATGATGGACGTGGCGAGGTGCTCCGCTGGGTGACGGAGAAGTATGGTCAGGAGAAGGTGGCTCACATCATTACTTATGGCACCATGGCCACCAAGATGGCTATCAAGGATGTGGCCCGCGTGCAGAAACTGCCCCTCTCAGAGAGCGACCGTCTCTGCAAACTGGTGCCCGATAAGATTCCCGATAAGAAACTCAACCTGCCCAATGCCATTGCCTACGTTCCTGAACTGCAGGCGGCTGAGGCCTCGCCCGACCCGCTGGTGCGCGACACCATGAAGTATGCCAAGATGCTGGAGGGCAACGTACGCGGCACGGGTGTGCACGCTTGTGGTACCATCATCTGCCGCGACGACATCACCGACTGGGTACCCGTCAGCACTGCCGACGATAAGGAGACGGGCGAGAAGATGCTGGTCACCCAGTATGAAGGCAGTGTGATTGAAGATACTGGCCTGATTAAGATGGACTTTCTGGGCCTCAAGACCCTCTCCATCATCAAGGAGGCGGTGGAGAATGTGCGCATTCATACCGGTCAGGTCATCGATATCGACACCATTGCCATCGACGACCCCAAGACCTATAAGCTCTACTGCGATGGGCGCACCATCGGCACCTTCCAGTTTGAGTCGGCCGGTATGCAGAAATACCTGCGCGAGCTGCAACCCAGCACCTTCGAGGACCTCATCGCCATGAACGCCCTCTACCGTCCGGGGCCTATGGATTACATCCCCGACTTCATTGACCGTAAGTGGGGCCGTAAGCCCATTGAGTACGACATTCCCATCATGGAGAAGTACCTCAAGGACACCTACGGCATCACCGTCTATCAGGAGCAGGTGATGTTGCTCTCGCGCCTGCTGGCCGACTTCACCCGCGGTGAGAGTGATGCCCTGCGTAAGGCGATGGGTAAGAAGCTGCGCGACAAGCTGGACCACATGAAGCCGAAGTTCATCTCCGGCGGACAGAAGAACGGTCACGACCCCAAGGTGCTGGAAAAGATCTGGGCCGACTGGGAGAAGTTCGCCTCCTACGCCTTCAACAAGAGTCACGCCACCTGCTACTCCTGGGTGGCCTACCAGACCGCCTACCTCAAGGCCAACTTCCCCTCGGAATACATGGCTGCGGTGATGAGCCGAAGCCTTTCGGATATCACCACCCTTACCAAACTGATGGACGAGTGTAAGGCGATGGGCATCAAGGTGCTCGGCCCCGATGTGAACGAGAGTAACCTGAAGTTTACCGTCAACCGCGATGGCAATATCCGCTTTGGCTTAGGTGCCGTGAAGGGGGTAGGCGAGGGGGCCGTACACAACATCGTGGAGGAGCGTGAGAAGCACGGTCCCTATAAGGGCATCTTCGATTTCGCGCAGCGGGTCAACCTCTCCACTTGCAACCGCAAGAACTTTGAAAATATCGCCTTGGCGGGCGGCTTCGACAGCTTTCCCGAACTGAAGCGTGAGCAGTACTTCGCTCTGAATAGTCGTGGCGAGAGCTTCCTCGACGTCCTGTTGCGCTACGGCAACCGCTACCAGCTGGATCAGGCCGCCGCTGTCAACTCCCTCTTTGGCAACGAGAATATGGTGGAGATTGCCACGCCGGAGATTCCGCAGGCTGAGCGCTGGAGCGACCTGGAGCGGCTCAATAAGGAGCGCGATTTGGTAGGCATCTACCTCTCCGCCCATCCGCTCGACGAGTATGCCGTGGTGCTCGAGCATGTCTGCAACACCCACATGGCCGATCTGGAGAACAAGGAACAGCTGGCTGGTCGCGACATCACCATGGGAGGCATTGTGACCGGTGTGCGCAAAGGTATCTCCAAGAATGGCAACCCTTACGGCATAGCTAAGATAGAGGACTACTCCGGTTCGGCCGAGATTCCCTTCTTCGGCAACGACTGGGTCACTTGGCAGGGCTATTTAGGCGAACGCACCTTCCTCTACATCAAGGCCCGTTGCCAACCTAAGCAGTGGCGTCCCAATGAGTTGGAGCTGAAGATTACCTCCATGGAGCTGCTGCCTGACGTCAAGGAGAAACTGATTGAGAAGATTACCCTGCAAATCCCCCTCTCCGCCCTCGATGGCATCCTGGTCAACGAACTGGCCGAGGAGGTGCGTAACCATCCAGGCACCACCCAGCTCTTCTTCCGCGTCGTGGATGAGGAGGGGCGGATGAAGCTCGACTTCCAGTCGCGTCAGATGAAGGTCTCCGTGGGGCGCGAGTTTATCGATTACCTTAAGAGCCGTCCCGAGATAGCCTTTAAGGTCAATTAGTTAGAATACAAGCCGCCCCTGATGCGATATCCCATCGCTTCAGGGGCGGCATCTATATCTCTTAGGCCAAAGAGAATAAGGGCTTACGTAATTATTATTAACTATTTCATCTGTATCTGGCTGCAAAGGTAGAGCCTTATCGCCTTACGTACAAGCCCTAAAACTGGGTATTCAGAAGCCGATGCGATAGTAGATATTCGGGAAAGAGAGGCCGCCGTCGTAGTTGACCACGGAGTTCTTCTTCCAGTTGTAGTAGTCGATGTAGGGTGGCTTCTCGCCGGTTAGGTTCAGCGCCTCTACGGCGATGGTGTGGTCGCAATGCTTGCCGGCTATCTTGTAGCTCACGGTGAGATCGACAATCACCATCGGGTCATACTGCTCGGTGAAGGCTTTGTCGTCCTGGTATTCCACATCGGGCAGGCCGGACTCAAACAGTAACTTGGATGCTTCTACATCGGCAGGCGTATAGCGGTTGCCACCTTGTAGGGTCAGTTTGGCATTCACGCTCAGTACGTTCTGCTTGCGCTTACCCATCAGCCACTCCTTGCCGCCTAAGATCTTAGCCATATAGCTGTTGTTGTAGCGGGTGTCGTGCCAGCGCTTGGAGGCATCGCGGTATTCAGCCTTGAAGAGCGAACCGTTAATCATGCCGTACCAGCCGTTCTTCATGTAGCGCTCTAAGGTGATGTCGATACCGTAGTTGCGTCCCTTGCCTTCATTGTTGAGCGCACGGTCCACGTACGACTCGCGGCGGTTGATGACGCTGTAGCTCGAGCCGTCGGCAGCCACGGGCAGGTCGAAGAGGCTCTGGTAGTAGAGCTCGGTGCGCAGGTTCAGCTGGTCGTTGAAGCGGTACATCCACGACAGCAGCAGGTGGTGGGCCTTGCTTAGGTCAAGCTCCTTGTTGACATACTTGCCCTGTTCGTCCTTCACGAAATAGACATCCATTTTCTCCATCTTGCTGTGCAAGCCGTAGCCTAAGGAGAGGGTGTTCTTGGCGTTGGGCGACCATTGGAAGGCGGCACGTGGCTCCACGGTGACATCCTTGTTGAGGCGGAAGTATTGTGAGGTCAGGCCGAAGTTGAAGGTGACGTAGGGACTCATCTTCCAGGAGTTGGCTAAGTAGCCCGTGAAGAGTCCGGTATGGCTGTCAGCCTCGTAAACATAGCCCGCAGGCATCTGAGCACCTAAGCTTTCGGCCATCTTCAGGTTGAGGTCGAAGTAGTATTCAGAGAAAGTAGCACCAAGCTTGGAGGTGAAACGATCGCTGAAGCGCTTCTGGAACGAGGTGGTGGCGGTGAACTGCGAGTTCTTCTGGCGCATTTGGGTGTAGTGGTTTCTCTTGCCGAAGGGTTTGCCGTTCTGCTCATCTACACTGTTGATATCGTAGAAGTAGTCGTCGCCGTTGTTCTTGAAGTAGGAGCCCATCAGTACGGTGTTCCAGTTCCATCCCTTGCCGAGATAGACGCGATGCGAGAGTCCCCCGATGAACATCGTCTGGTCCGACTCCATGTATTCCGAGTCGTAGAGGGTCTCCCAGGTGCTGGGTGCATCGGGGTCGTCGAGCCAGTACTTATCCTTCATGCCCACTCCGAAGATGGAGAAGGTACCTGCGTGTTTGGTGGGGAAGTTGAACTTGAAGTTGAGGTCCTGGAAGTCGGCCTGGTCGCCGTCCAGCTCCATCAACCCGATTTTACGGCTCAGTGTAGTGAGGGCGTAGCGGTAGTTAATCAAGTATGAAGAGCCGGCCTTCTTGCTGATAGGGCCTTCGCTGATACCCTCTACACCCAGTGTACCTACCTGCACGGCGTGTTGGAACGACTGGTTGTTGCCGGCACGCATCTTCATGTCCATTACGCCGGAGAGGGCGTTGCCATATTCGGCTGTCATGGCTCCGCTGTAGAAATCGGAGTTGCCTAACACGTTGGAGTTTAGACCGCTCACTACACCGGCTCCCATGTTGAAGGCGTCGGAGAAGTGGTTGGGACTGTTTATTTCTACGCCCTCTAATCGCCAGGAAAGGCTTTGTGGGGCATTACCGTGTACCGATACGCCGTTGTCGCTCGGACTGTTGGCTACGCCGGCAAAGGCGGTGACCAGCCGGGCGGGGTCGCTGTAGCCACCGGCATAACGGCTGGCCTCCTCCATGCTCAGCATGCGAGCGCCCACTAAAGCCATCTGGTTGACGGCCTTCTCCTTGCTCACCGTGGGACGTACGGTAACCTCGCCCAAGGTGGTAGCTCCCTCTTCTAAGGCGAAGTTGAGCACCATCTCGCGGTTACCCGAGATGAGCACTTCGTGCATAGTCATGGGATTGAAGCCTACATACGAAGCCTCGATGGTGTAACGGCCAGTGGGAATGTCGCTGATGGTGTAGTCGCCATCCGTGCCCGTGATGGTTCCTTTGCTAATCTCTTTCAGAACCACCGTAGCGCCGATAATCGGTTCGCCCGTGGTTGCTTCGGTTACGATACCACGTAGGGTCTGTGCCCATCCACTGCATGGTAATGCCGCGCAAAACAGCAGGGCTAACAGACTCTTCGTCAAATGTCTTGATGTACTCATGTTGTTTCCTATTATTTACAATTGGCAAATTTATTTAAATAATAGGTGATGGCCAAATCATTTCCTGCTAATTGCTTGAGGAAGCTAAAACTATTGACGCATTGCGAAGATTTGGAATAATTGACCAGATTATCCCGATGAAAAGGGCCTGTTTAGCACGGCATAGCAATGAAATCTTCTATTGTTAGTAAGAGCGTGAGCGCATCTTTTCAAAGAACTTCTTACAGCGTGTGAGGAACGTAAAAACGCTGATTGTTCCCCGTTTTCGGAATGCAAGTAAATCGGAAATGAAATGCAAGCATTCCGCGGCTGAAATGCAAGCATTCCGGAGATGGAAAACAAGCATTCCGGAGGGCAGGGGGTGACACCTGGTGACACCTGTGACGGGGGGTCTTAACATATAGCGAAATAACGTGTTTTACGTCATACAACGTTATATGACATAAAATACTCATTTCACGCATAAGTTATAAAAGGTGTGTCACAGGTGTCACCAAGTGTCACCCTCTATCTGTTGGACTCCCCTTTTGTAGGGGATTTCCACATGCACGGCATCGATTAGCGTGATAAACCTCGTACAGCATGAAGCTCTTTTTATTAGAGAATAGTGCGTTGAAATCTTGCATTGTAGGCAAAAAGCCGTATCTTTGCAGAGAATTGCAAAGGAGAGCTATCATGAAGTACCCAATCGGAATGCAGAGTTTTGACCAGATTCGTCAGGAAGGCTACGTCTATGTGGACAAGACAGCCTTGGTATATGACCTTATCAAGAATGGTAAGATTTACTTCCTCAGTCGCCCCCGGCGTTTTGGGAAGAGCCTTCTTCTCTCCACATTGAAGCACTATTTCCTGGGCCACAAGGAGCTGTTCCGGGGGTTAGCTATCGATGAATTAGAGACGGAGTGGAAGGTCTATCCCGTGTTCCATCTGGATTTTAATGGGGGAGACTTCACGGTATGCGGAGCGTTGGAGCAAAGACTGAATGAATACGTTACGCAATGGGAACGTATTTACGGGGCAGACGAGATAGAAGTCACTTTGGGAACCCGTTTCCGGGGCGTTATCCAACGTGCGCACCAGCAGACAGGTCAGCGCGTGGTGGTGCTGATTGATGAGTACGACAAGCCCATCCTTGACGTGTTGGATACCAAAGATGAGTATGTGGATGAATCGGGTAACCGCATCCTAATGGAGGAGAGGCACCGCAATATTCTCAAGGGTTTCTACAGCACCTTCAAGGCTGCCGATGCTGACTTGCAGTTCGTGATGCTGACGGGAGTGACGAAGTTCTCGCAGGTGAGCGTGTTCAGCGGTTTTAACCAACCGAAGGATATCAGTATGGACAAACGGTACCAAGCACTCTGCGGCATCACGCAGGAGGAGCTGGAAACGGTCTTTGCGGAGCCTATCCGGGAGTTCGCCAATGAACTGAATGTGGATGACCATGAGATGATATCCATGCTGAAGCGACAGTACGACGGCTACCATTTCAGTCCTGCCATGGAGGATATCTACAACCCCTTCAGCCTACTGAATGCTTTCGATATGAAGATGCTTCGCGACTACTGGTTTGCCTCAGGTACGCCTACCTACCTGGTTCGTCTGCTCAACCATACCAATGAGCAAATCAACGACTTGACGGGTAAATACTATGATGCATCGGAGTTCATTGACTACAAGGCCGATGTGGAGCAGCCGTTGCCCATGATTTATCAGAGTGGTTACCTTACCGTCAAGGGTTATGACCAGACCACTGAATCTTTCCTGCTCGACTTTCCCAATAACGAGGTGCGCAAGGGGCTCCTCAGCTTAATAGCCTCCGGTTACCTGAAGGATGGCGTAGAGAAACCCGAGAGTTGGGTCCGCAATGCTTTCCGTCAGCTGAACCGTGGCGAAGTGGATCCTTTCTGCGAGTCGCTCACCGCCTTTCTTGCCAGCATTCCCTACGACAGTCACGACGGATTGAAGGACATCAAGGCCACGGAGAAGTATTTCCAATACACCTTCTACCTCCTGCTCCGCCTCATCGGGGTCTATTGCCTGGCCATCAAGGTGGAGGACCGGCAGAGCTACGGCCGTGTGGATTGCACGCTGGAGTTGAAGGACTATGTCTATATCTTCGAGTTCAAGATGGATGGCTCAGCCGATGAGGCGCTGATGCAAATCGAGCAGAGGGGCTATGCCAAACCCTACCTCGATGACTCGCGCCAAGTGTTACGCATCGGCATGAACTTCTCCTCAGAAACCCGCACCATCGCTGAATGGATGGTGCGGTAAATCTTTATATTGCTGATAGCAATTCAGCCCACAGACGGTTTATTTGATAAGTTTCCACGTCATCTCACTCATGGTTCTGCGGGCAGGCTGCTTTTCGGGTTGCAGCGGTTTGTATTCATTAGCACGTAGAGGTACCAGGATGGATTTGGTATCCGCACCATGATTGTTGGGGTTGAATTCGCTGGCTTCGCTGATGGGCGAAATGGGCATCTTGTCGCATTCCAAGGTGAAGTAGGCTATAGGACCGAAATTGCCATCTTTGTCCTTGGCTGCGGCATAGATTATCAGGTCTTTATCCTCCTCGCTTATGGTAGCACCCATTTTAATGAATTCATAGCCTACCTCCAGACGCATGTATTGCCAGTCTGTGAAACGGTCACTGTTGCCATCTGCCTCAAAATCCTTTTCTTTCTCTCGGAAAAAATTTAGATAGTCAGCTTCGTAGTAGATTTGCTCGGCATCCTCCGATTGGGTTATGGTGAAGGCCGTAGTGCGGTAACCATCCCAGCCAAACCAATCAAATGCTTCTCCGAATTCTTTGCTGTTGAAGCATTTTACGATGTCGAAGTCGCAGGTTGCGGTGCTGATGGTTGCCTCAGGTGTGGTAAATTCACACTTAAAGACCTTGGTGGTGGCTCTCTCTTCTATGCCATAGCCTGCTATACCCACAGCCAGTATGACATAGTCGTAATTCGGCCATAAACCATACTCGTAGGTATGTTCTATTTGTCCCGAGCTTCCACTCTGTAGGATGTAATTAGCCAACAAGGTCTCCTTCTCCTCTTCCGTATCAACGTCGCTAATGAGAGCCTCCATGTTCTTCTTCCCTGTCAGATAGACGCGGAAGGGGTCGTTGTTGCTGCCACTCACCTTTATCACTGCCCCTCGTGATTTTAAATCAGGGCTGATAGTCAGTATATTGTCCGATGGTATAGGCTCTTTTACGGTAAACGTGGTTTTGGTGGGTTGGCAGAGCAGATTCAGGTGCGAATCGAATGCTACGGCACAGGCTACACTTTCCGTGTTGTTTTTGATTGAACTGCATGTCTCTTCATAATGGCTCTTGTACAGGTTGCGAAGGATACTCTGATAACTGAATCCTGAATAGTAGTAGAACATGCTGCTAATAATGAATGATTCGTCTCCTGGATAATATTTGTCGTACGAACTCTTCGATGAGTTATAGGGATAAATATAAGCCTCACTGTTGCCAGCTGTGATGTCCACATCATACAGCGCTCCACGTACGTTTACCTTCACGTCGAGTGTGGTAGGAGTGATTTCAGGCACGTTATCGGGAGTGACGAAGGTGTATTTCACTAAGTCGGTGGTTACTTCCATCATATCCGCTGTCTCGTAATCAATTCCGGAATACCCGAAAACGACGATGGTGTATTCCTTGCCAGGTTCCAGATCGCGTACCAACTCTTGCGTGTTTTTGTCGCCCGAACGCGAACGAAAGGAAAGTGTTTCAGAAATGTATTTGTCATACTTCTCTACTAATTCATCCGCTTTCGCTTCCTGCTTGGCCCAGATGGCATCTTTGACCTCTGTGGCCGATTTATACTGAGCTAACTCGTCGCTGCTGAGGCAGTAGGAGATAAATTTACTCTCGCTTTGCGAGCTTGCTGGAATCACCGTGTAGATGGCACTGTTTCCACGCAGATCGTCCATCTGGATGTAGAAGTTCTCATGGTTCTTGCCCTGCGTCAGGGTGCATGTGGTCTTGATGGAGGGGTGCTTGGAGAGGCTCAGACTGAAGGTAGCCGTGCGGCTCTCTTTGTCAAGCGGCGCTTTGCTCACCTCGAAGCTGAAGTTCTCATTCGTGGCTTGCAGGTTGCTCACCCAGTCCACATCGGTGGTAATCACCACAGTCTCGTCCTGGGCCAGACCGCTGGTGAGGATAGGCACTTCAAATGCACCGCCCGTACCCGCCACGGCTAAGGTGGGTGTATTGACAATCAACTCGGGAATTACCTCATCGTCGTCATCAGAACAGGAGGCAAAGCCTGCGCACAGGCTCAGGACAACGAATGTCCATGATAAAAATCGTTTCATATAGATGTAATTTAATGATTGATGTATCATAGCTTTATTAATAGGTTAATAGTATGACAATTAGGATCTCTTATCTATGAATCGGAGGTGCAGGTAGTCAGTAGGGGTCATCTCCTTTATTTTATAGAAGTAGCGGTTGAAGGAGGAGATGGAGTTGAATCCGCTCCGTGCGGCCACATTGGCTATGTTAATACGTTCGCCCGTCTGTGCGGTGTCGAGGATGCGGCAGGCCTCGGCGATACGGTGTTCGTTGATGTAGTCGTAGAAGCTCTTGCCCTGATTGTTGAGGAACTCCGAGAGGTAGGATCGGTTGGTCCCGATGGATAGCGCCAGGTCGTTGAGCGATAATTTGGGGTTAAGATAGATTTTCTCCTCCATTTTCTGGGCTAAGGCTTGAGTCAGGAAGGTCTCTTTGACCATGTTCTTCCTCTTTTCAGTAGGTTCGGTAGGCTTTTTGGACTTATTCTGTACGCTATGTATCATGCTATCATCTTCATTCTTAGGGGTGCTACGTTTTTCCCTCTCATCTGTCGTATTCTTCTCTAACATCTCAATGATGACGTGGTGCCTGCGGCTGAATCGCCACATGACAATCCAGATAACCATACTGAAGATATCAAAAATCACTTCGCCGGCCCATGTCGTATCATTAAAGCAGAGGTAATAGGTGGTGAGCCAGGAGAAGTAGGCTATGGCGCATCCGGCTACCCACTTCACGCTGATATCCTGCGTGTAGGAGTAGTTATCGGCTATGCACTTGTCGTAGCGCATCACAAAATAGAGGATGAAGATGAATCCTGTGCCGGAGAAGAGGAAAGACATGGCAAAGGCTATCTGGATGATAATCTCATTCTGGATGACGATGTATGTGGCTATAGGCAGGAGGAAGAGGAAGACCCCGGCTAACAGGCGCTTGGTGGTGACGATGCCCGGGTTCGTAGCTTCCAGGAAGAAAGCGGTGACGAAGGGCGTGCAGAGAATATCAATCAGACTCACTGCTCCCTCTACAGAAGGGTGCGTCATCCAGGGTGCAAAGAGGAATATCACATCTTTAATAAAGCCAAAGGTGATATAACCGGCCGCAATGGTCATGACCATCATCATGCTGTTCTCATGACGATACTTGTATATGTTGGCTGTCCATAGAATAAAGAACATCGTCGTCATTCCACGGGTATAATGCGCCAAGGCTTCGAGGGAAAGTGCTTCTAACATGTATGTGCGTAAACAAATTCTTTATGTAAAATTAGAAAAATGTGGTCAATTCCTCCGATAAGTTGGCATAAAAAGTCAGTTCTTTGCGAATTATTTGAATGGGTGAAGAATAATTGTAAACCTGAATAGACTATCTTCTCCATACGCGCACTTTATGCTTGACTCCAGAAAGTCTCCTTCTGGAGTCAAGCATGTCAGAAGCCAGAACATAATCCAATCTCTATCTCCTTCTTCGTGTAGCAGGCTGTCAGCGGGGAAGAAGCAGGATGGATGAGGTAGCTTGCTGCTATGTGTAGCATGAGGGTATTCATTTAGTTGATAATTTCGATATATTGACCCTTGTACATCGTCTTAATGGTTACCCAGACAGGCAATGCTTCTCTATACTCTTCTGGCAGTTCCGTTTCGGTCGTAGTGGCGTTCCCGTTATTGAAGGTGACCGTAGTTGACAGGTTCAAGAGTGACTTGCGTGTATCATCGTCGTCACATCCGTCATACAACAGCAAGTGGTAGCGGTTGGTGACCTGCTTGTATGCCTGGTTTTGCGAACCGTCTTCAACAAGCTCATCGCTCTTCACCTGGAGGTAGTAAGAGTTCCAGTCCCACTGACGTCCAAAATATTCAGGGAACACAGATTCTACGAAATAATCGCTTGGCATATTAGAGTCTGTATAGGGCCCATCGAAAAGAAAACTCCTCAGATTAGAGTAGAATCGTGAGAATTCCACTCTGTTGAACTTATTCATATAGTCTATGAGTTGAATAGGCCCCTGATCCATGCTCTGGTCGATATATCCGGTGGGACGATACTCGTCCAGGTTGTCCTGCAAACTGGGAGTGCAGACAACGTAGTACTTATCCGATCCTTCGAGCGGCCCTATGGCGATGGCATACCTTGGCTTATCGATTAAATCGTGCTCATAATAGTGTACAATATTTCCCGGTTTTAGTTTGGAGAAATCAAAGCCAGAAGAGTTCTCGCCTTGCTGGTTGTAGTCGATGAAGTGAATCTCGGTGACGAGTCCCTTCAGACCGGGTACGTCGAAGTTGGCTACGGCTAATTCGCCCTTGTTGCCATCGGCCTCAGCAAAGGTGGCTGTGCCCTGCTTGTTGGCTAAGGTGTAGGTGCAGCCGTCCTCAGAGCACCGGGTGTCGCTGTGGAAGAGCGACTGGTAGCGCTTCTTGGCAGACTGCAGGTCCTTGGTATAGTAGATGCGTTTGTCCTTCTTGGTCTCGCTCATGGCTATACCAAAGGTGGCCTCCGTAGGTTCGCCCTTCAGGTTGACTAAGCAGAGGTTCATCTTCAGGTTGAGCAGCTCCAGCATACCGCGTTGTGCTTCTTGCTCGGTCTGCGCATGATTGTTCTCGTCGTCGTCATCGCTGCACGAGGGCAGCGTGACGCAAAGCAGCAGGGCCAGCAGGCCCCCACAGAGCGTTTTCATTCGTTTCATGTTTCTAAAATTTTGAATTGTGTCCATCGTTTATTCTATGGGTACTCCGGAAATGAGTTGATCGCCTCTATAAACCAGAACGTACATGGGTAATCTTGTCTCATAAATCCAGATTCCGTGCGATGTGAGTTCGTAGTCCTGATACCCATTGTTCAGGTCTATCTCCCAACAAAAACCATATTCATGCCAATACGTTGGTTCTTCGAATTTGTTATACCATGCATTGCTCCAGCACGCAGTTATGTCCATGTCTCTACTCTTAAACCAGTTCTCATAATAATCCCAACCTAATCCTCCTTTCTTGGTGGGTTTGTTGAGTATATCCTGTATGTTCTTGGCATGTTGCTCTGAGGCAAACGCTTTTAGACAATCTCTGGCGTGATTATAATCAAGGCGGCTACAACCCTCGAGGTCCGTTATATGAGTCTCTTTACCAAATCCTACGTAATAGGCCAATTCGTCATCATAGGCATTCTGAATGCAATAAACGTATTCGCTACTCGTCAATTCGGCGGTCGTTCTATCATATCCATTGTGTCTATATGGCTTCAAATAGATTGCAGCAGATACTTTCCGTGCACCCATGCGGTGCTTCAGTGTGCTGTTCATGGGCCATGCGCTGCTCAGCAGGAAGTTGATTTGCGTAATGCTTTGCGGCTTCACTGCAGCATCGAAGGTCACCTTGGCTACCACTCCTTTGGCATTGTCGTCGGTGGCGGTGAAGTAGGCTTTGCCCAGCGTGTTGCCCTTCTCGTCGGTCAGGCTCCAGGTCAGGTTGTCGCCTGTGGCGATGACCTGCTTGGCATCGGGCATCCAGTGCAGGAAGGTGGCTTTGGCATCCTCCAGGTCGTTCACGCGCACGCTCAGCACGTCGGGGCGGGCCGCATCGAGTGCCTGCCCCAGCAGGGGCTGCATCTTTCCGCTCTCGTCGGTATAAAAGAGGGCCTCTTGCAGGGCCTGGAGGTCGGATGATTTCCCCGCTTCGGCCATAGGCGATGAGGTCTCCACCTGCCCCGAGGCATCCACCAGGTAGATGCTCTTTGCGCTGTCGAGCAGCTTCTGCAACGAGCGCAGGCTCTTTTCTATCTGGTCAGCCGGTACGCCCTTCAGTTGTTTGTCCAGGCTGAAACTGCTGGCCACGGCCTGCCCCTTCTCGTTGGTCACCGAAACCTTGACCGAGAGGCTGAGGTCGTAGCTCGCCTTCTGCGTGTCGGGCTTTTCCTTTGGGTAGAGGGTGAAGTAGGCCCCCAGTGTGCAGGGCGCTTTACCCTTCACATCGCAGCTGGTGTAGTTGCCAATGAGCTCTTGCGGCTCGGGTGTCTCCTCCTTGCCCTCATAGGACGTGCAGGTTATCTCGGCCACGTCGAGCAGGTCATCGCTTACTTCGATTTCCCAGTTCAGCGTCAGCTCGTTGGTTTGGCTGCCGCTGTTGTCGTCATCGCTGCACGAGGGCAGCGTGACGCACAGCACCAGGGCCAGCAGGCCCATGGCAAGTTGTCTGAATGTCTTCATTCCGTAATAGCAATTTGTGATGTTTTACTGCATGATTTCGATTTCATCCTCCTTGGTTACTGTGGAAACAGTAGTCCAAAGCGTCAATGATCCTTCAAACTCCCTCGGAAACTCATCTTCGGTTGTGGTCGTGTTAGTGTCGCCGTTACTGTAGTTTGTAACAACCGTCGTCTTGACATTCCAGAGTGTTGTACGGGTGTCATAGCCATACTCATCCAGCAGCATGTGATAGCGGTTGTAGGTCAACTTCGTGGTATGGTTGAGCAGGTGCCAATAGTCTTGAATATATTCATGTACCAGTGACGTGTTTTGTACCTGGAAGAAGAAACTGTGCTCACTCCAGCCTCCCCATTCCCAATATTCACAGTAATCTTTTCTTGTGAATTCTAAGTTCTGTGTCCCATCACCAGCGCATTCCGTCCAAAACAAGAAATCCCATACGCTATTGAAAAATTTATCAAATTCCTCTTTGCTGTATGATTTAAAATAGTCCATGATATTGAT